>JAKPBL010000043.1 GCA_029778965.1 Bacteroidota bacterium | reverse complement strand
TATAAAACCGACGATATGGTCGTGGTGACTGGTAAGCCTGCTGATATGCTCCAGCACCTCCGTTTCTCCAAGCACAAAAACAGGCTGCGGGCAGGCATTCAGCAACAGCCCGAGGTCCTGATCCATGTGTTGCAGGAACAGTTCGGTAAAACCAGGTGCGGATTCGTCTGGGAACTGGTATTGTTTGATACAGGTCATATTGTAACCGGTACCTGTGAATACCCTGCACGCTTGGCCCGCAAACACCATCGCCAGGTATTCGGGTTCCTGCTGCCTTGCCCTGATCACGTCGCGGATATCGAGGTACTGCCCCGCCTGCACGGTTTCTGTAACGGGAAAATCCAGATACAGCAGTTTGCAGGTATCGGGAGTAGCAAGTAACGCGATGCTTTTTTTATAGTGGTAGAAATTGATACGGGCAATCAGTTGCTGTAAGCCCGACAGCACCGGCAGCGCCTTACTGGCAGTATAGCATTGCAGCAACCGTGCTTCGGCTTTCGCGAGCATATTTTTTAAACGGCCGGTGATGCTGGCTTTGTCGTTGAGTTGTGGTTCAAACGGCATTACCAGGCAAACGGACGGCGTGTTGCGGGTGTCGCCCAACAATTTTGTGGCATGTCGTAAAGCCTGTTTCATAACCGCTGATTTATATGACTGGCCCGCGTATTGCCGGCGTTTATTTATGTTGCTGCGTTTTTTCGAAACGGCCGGTTTTTTTTGTCAGCCGAATCCTGAAAACGATCCCTGTTACCTCTTCTTTGTCGTGGTTGGTGAAGGGCCAGTCGGCAGATTGCTGCACCCGCTCACTGTTGACCAACGGCAGCGCCTGGTTGGCCATTTTTGCCAGCGCCTCTTTGCGCATATTATTGTCTTGCAGCTCCTCAAAATTTCCCCAGGCGATTACGCTTTTCCAGTTCGCGAAATTCTCCATATCGTCTGTCTGGAAGCAAATCGCGGGGTTCTTACGCATCAGGGATATCTTCAGTCCTTCCTGCGTATAACAATACAGGAATCCATCTTCATAGAGATAGTTTATGGGAACAACATAGGTGGTTTCATCGGCATGACAGCCAATGCGTCCCAGCGACTGTTTGCTTAATACAGCTTCAATTTCTTCTGCAGACAGGCTACCGGTCATTGTAGTGAGTTTTCTGAAAGTTCGCCTTTATAAAAGGGCCGCCGGCTGATGCCGGTCACCTGCGGAACTGATTATTGTCAACTGTAACGGCCGGCTTTTTTGAAGAACATGATGTTTCTGCAAGAGCCGTTGCCGGGAATAGAATTGCAGCGGGGATTTGCGGAAGCGGGTGTTGTCAATTGTGCGAGATCATCCTTAACCGGATGCCTGCGCCGTCTTTGTTACCCGTTGGGTGCGGCACGGTCGGGTTGCCTGCGTTATCGACGGTCCTTTTTTCAAAGCTCCAGTAAACCAGGTCTTTGTAGATGAGCCCAATGTGTTTCGCATACACTTCGATGCTGTAAATGCGATAGCCGTCGAGATCGATATTTGCCGGCGTACGGTTGTCGGCGAAATTTTCACCTTCGTCGGTTTGCAGTACGGTAATGCAACTGTCTACCGGTACGTCGAATGCAGTAAAAGGTTGATCGATATCGGTAATGCTGTACTGCCAGGCCTGCAGGTATTCGAGGCTGCTGCCGGGTGTGGCGGCGATATAACGGTTGCCCATCCAGGTTTCGCCACCCGCCAGCGGAGCTGCCAGCTTCAGGAAACGAAGATTGTTCTCCACCACTTCCAGGTTGCCGGCGGTGGGGGTGATCAGGTAGGTATCGCTCGCTTCCCAGGCCGATTCGTCGTTGCTGTCAAGGGGGCGCAGGTAACGAAATACCCGCCAGCTCGGCCGGTTCATGCCATCGGTTATTTCGGCGTCGATCACGTCTTTGGCCTGGTAGCTGTGAATAAAATAAGCGGTGTCGTTGGTGGCTGATTTTACGAGGCTATCGAGCTGGTAAATAATATACTTGCCCGGAACCAGGTTTACATAGTCGGCCGGCCGGCTGGTACCCACCGTGGCAGATTCTTTTCCACATCCCCCGGTCAACAGGGCTGTCAGCACGAGAAACAGGGCCGCCTTCAGGTAATGCATAGCGATGTAACGATTATGGGATGGGATTATTGCGTTGAATGATGCCGCCGCCGATTACGTCGTTGCCTTCGTAAAAAACGGCGCTCTGGCCGGGCGCGATGCCCTTCACGGCGTCGAAGAACCGCACCCGTACACCATTGTCTTCTGCGTACAGGTTCGATAAGGCGCCCTTGTCTTTGTACCGGATCCTGGTGGTGGCTTCCATGCCATCGGTAATACCGTCGTATTTCATCCAGTTGATCTTTGTGACCAGCATATCCGAGCGGTTCAGGTCTTCTTCGTCGCCCAGCACCACGGTATTGGTATCAGGATCGATCCCCGTCACGAATACGGGGCGGCCCAGGGCAATATCAAGTCCTTTCCGCTGACCAATGGTATAAAACGGATAGCCTTTGTGTTTACCGAGAATGCGACCATTTTTATCAACGAATGTTCCGCCGGTTACACGTTCTTCGAGACCGGCGACTTTCTTTTTCAGGAATCCCCGGTAATCGTTGTCGGGTACGAAGCAGATTTCATAACTCTCCGCTTTTTTGGCGAGTTCGGGATAGCCGAATTCGAGGGCCATCTGGCGAATCTCCGTTTTGCGGTAGCCACCCAGGGGCAGCAGGGTACGGCTGAGCAGGTCTTGCTGCAGTCCCCAGAGCACATAACTCTGGTCTTTGGTATCATCCACTCCTTTAGATACATAATAGCGACCGTTGCTGTTCCGGTTGATCATACCGTAGTGCCCGGTTGCGATATAGTCGCATTCCAGCGCGTCTGCGCGTTTCAGCAATGCCCGCCATTTGATGTGCGTATTGCACATCACACAGGGATTGGGCGTTCGGCCGGCCAGGTATTCTTCCACGAAGTTCTCGATCACAAAACCGCCGAACTCATCCCTGATATCCAGCACGAAATGCGGAAAACCATGGTGAACCGCTGCCATGCGGGCGTCGTTGAACGAGTCGAGATTACAGCAGCCGGTTTCCTTTTTGCTGGATCCCGAACTGGCATAATCCCAGGTCTTCATCGTAATACCCACCACCTCATAGCCTTGCTCATGCAGCATCAGCGCGGTGACCGTGCTATCGATCCCGCCGCTCATAGCGACCAGTACTTTTCCTTTGCGAGACATAACGGCAAAAGTAAATAATGTTTATGGTTTATGGTCTCAGGTTTATGGTTGGACCGCTGCGGTTGTAACTGCCTGACTGTTAACATACAATAGGTATGACCCACCCGGAACGAGCCCAACCACAGACCATAAACTTTAAATCCTTTTTTATACACAGGGTGAAAAAACGGTTGTTTCTCGTTTCCCCTGCCCGTAATTTGCTGTCTTTACCAAGAAAAATTTACGGTTATGATAAAACTGCAGGTGATTGGGAATCTGGGCAAAGATTGCACCACCAACAATGTGAACGGACGGACAGTGATGAATTTTAATGTGGCGCATACCGAACGTTACCGTGATGCGCAGGGAAACCAGCAGGAGCGGACCACCTGGGTGGAATGCGCCTATTGGTCTGACCGCACGGCGGTAGCGCCGTATCTCAAAAAAGGTACGCAGGTATATGTAGAGGGTACGCCCGAGGTGCGCACCTATCCCAAGAATGACGGTAGCACCGGCGCCTCGCTTACCCTGCGGGTGCTGAATGTGCAATTGCTGGGGTCGCGCCAGGAGGGTACCGGTGGCGGATACCAGGGTGGTGGCTTCGGTAACAGCGGATCACAACCCATGAACCAGCCGTCGCCGATGCCGGCCGATGCGTCCGACGATCTTCCGTTCTAGGCGGCCACCTGTTGGCTTAAGGTTTGAACCACCCGCATTCGCGGATCACATCCTGGTAGTACCGGGTTTGCGCCAGCAGGCGTAATTGCCGGAAGCCCTCCCAGTCTGTGAAATCGCGTGTTTCGGTCTCCGGCCGTTGCATGAACCACTGGTTACGCTGGCATTTGGCCAGCAGGTACTGTATTTGAGCGCGCTGTTCATCGTTCGTTGCCGCCCGGAGCGCCAGCCGGTAATAGCGGATGGCGGGCTCCATATCGGTCAGCATGGAGCGGAATACAGCATCGATAAAGTCGGGTTGCGAAAAACCTTCGCCGATGATACCGCTTTCATAAAAAGCACGGGCATTGCCGAAATGCGTGATATTATAATAGGCATTGCCGAGCAGGCGGGCATTGTTGTACACGTCGTTGTTCCGCGAAACGGCGGTTTGCATGTCCTGTAATTTTTGCAGGAAAGAAAGATTGCTGTATTTGACCTTTTGTACGGCTGCATGATCGCAGTCGTGGCAGTCGTTTATGCGTGCATTGAAGGGGTTGCCGGGTAAGGTATAGGTACCGGCCTCGCCTGCTTTCTCCATCAGGCTGATAGCGACCGGCAGATTTGTATGAAAGGCGGCGGTGATGGCTTTATACTCATACAGGTCTTCCGGCGTGAACCGTGTCAGCGTGGCGCAGAAAGCTTCATACGGCGTTTTGTCTTTTTTCTGCAGGAACTGCAGGAACCGGTCGGTACGCGTGCTGTCGGCAAAATAGTCGCTGCTGTGTACAAAGCATTCTGCTTTGAGGCGGTCGCCCTGGGCGCGGTAGCGGGCGCTGAGCTCCTGCCTGATCTTATCGCGCAGATCGGCATATCGCAATTCGTCGTCGCCCAGTTTCAACGCCATCAGCCATTGCAGGTCGGGCAGGCATTCCTTTTCCAGCACCGGGGTCATGGTGCGGGTATCCATCAGCTTGCGTGATAATTTCAGAAGACGCAGTTGCGCGGAAAAAAGCTTGTTGGAAGAGCCGGTCTTTTCGGCCCGCGCGAACCGTTCGTCGGCTTCTTTGAAATTACCGGTCAGCATCGAGAGGTAACCCGCGGCCATTTGCCAAAGTACGGGATTGCGGGTATTGCCGGCATCGGCGATGCGGCGGATGATGGGTATCTGTGCGCGGCTGGCGGTATCGTACGAGTTGTCGCCCGTTCCGGGCGACCGGAAAAACCGGTCGCTGTTTTCAAATTTATTGATCCAGCGAAGCAGCAGCAGGTCTATCTTATCGCTGCCCGGCTCCAGTTCATGGATGGCTTTGATGGAGCGC
>JAKPBL010000022.1 GCA_029778965.1 Bacteroidota bacterium | reverse complement strand
ATGCCGATGAGCTGAAAGGAAAAGTAAACGACACCGGCCTCGAGATTACGGAGCTCAGCACCCATCTTCAGGGTCAGCTCGTGGCCACCCATCCTGCCTATAATGAATTGTTCGACGGATTTGCCCCTGCGGCGTTGAAAGGCGACCTGAAAGCAAAATCGGAATGGGCTACACAACAATTGAAATGGGCCGCGAAGGCATCGGAAAACCTGGGACTGAAAGCGCATGGCACTTTCAGCGGTGCGCTGTTATGGCATACCGTGTATCCCTGGCCGCAGCGCCCCGCGGGGCTGGTAGAAACCGGTTTCACCGAGCTGGCCCGCCGCTGGAAGCCTATTCTCGACGCATTCGATGCTTCGGGTGTGGATCTCTGTTATGAGATACATCCCGGCGAAGACCTGCACGACGGCGCCAGCTACGAACTCTTCCTCGAAAAAGTAAATTACCATCCCCGCGCCTGCCTGCTATATGATCCAAGTCACTTTGTACTGCAGTGCCTGAACTATCTTGACTACATCGATATCTTCCACGAGCGCATCAAAATGTTCCATGTGAAAGATGCCGAATTCAATCCTACGGGACGTCAGGGCGTATATGGCGGCTACCAGGGCTGGGTCGATCGCGCAGGCCGGTTCCGTTCGCTGGGCGACGGACAGGTGGACTTCAGCGCCGTGTTCAGCAAGCTGGCGCAATACGACTACAAAGGATGGGCGGTCATGGAATGGGAATGTTGTTTGAAACATCCCGAGGATGGTGCGGCAGAAGGTGCTATCTTTATTCGTGACCACATCATCCGCGTAACCGAAAAAGCATTCGATGATTTTGCCGGCACGGGATCGGATGAAGCGTTTAACAAAAAAATATTGGGTATCTAAATAAACAAACGACAAATGAAAAAAATCCTTTTGATGGCAGGCATCAGCACACTGATTTTCGCCTGCGGCGGATCATCCGACGGAGAAAAGAAGACAAACAGCGCAACGACCGAAGCCGCCCCCGCCGAAACCCCGGCAGCAGATGCCGCGAACGACAAAGCCATTGAACTCATTGCCGGCAGCGACTGCCTGACCTGTCACAAAGTAAATGAGAAAGTGATCGGCCCTTCGTATGTGGACGTAGCCAAAAAATATGAAGCGACCGATGCAAATATCAAGTTGCTGGCCGATAAAATCATCAATGGCGGTAGCGGTGTATGGGGCGAAGTCGCCATGGCCGGACATCCGCAGATTTCGGAAGACGATGCACAAGCCATCGTTAAATACATCCTTTCGCTCAAAAACCAATAAGCAGCGCGAATGAAACCAACACTCTTTTCGCTTGCCTTCGCCGCATTGGCGCTGGCCGGCTGTTCGTCGCAGAAAAAAGCGGCCGGTACACCCAATACACTGACGGCCAGTGAGGCGAAGAACGGCTGGAAGCTGCTCTTCGACGGCAAGTCGTTTTATGGCTGGCACTCGTACAACGGCAACAGCGGCGTGAACGCGCGCTGGAAAATCGACGACGATGCCATTGCCATCAATACCGGCAGCACGGAGAAAGGCGACCTGGTGTCGAACGAGGAATTTGAGAACTACCACCTGACCCTCGACTGGAAGATCTCTACCAACGGCAACAGCGGTATCATCATCGATGCGCAAGACGACCCGTCTAAATACGAATGGGTATGGGTTACCGGTCCGGAGATCCAGGTGCTCGACAACAACGGCCATCCCGATGCAAAAATCTACAAGCACCGTGCTTCCGACCTGTACGACCTGATTGCATCGAGCACGGAACCCGTTAAGCCGGCAGGCGAATGGAACCATGTCGATATCATCCACAACCGAGGCAGCCTCGAGATCAAGCTCAACGGCGTTACTACGGTAAAGACTACCATGTGGGATGACAACTGGCGTAAGCTGATCGCCGGCAGCAAGTTCAAAGACATGCCCGACTTCGGCAAATTCAAATCAGGCCATATTGCGCTGCAGGACCATGGCAATGCGGTGTGGTTCAGGAATATCAAGATCAGGAAATTGTGAGAGCGGTTTTGAACGGTTTGAAGTTTATGGTCTGTGGTTTATAGTTGCTGCCGCGTGCGGGGTTTGTGGCGTGTTGCGGGCTCGCTGTAGGTCATGGAGCGTTTCACGCAAAGACCGCAAAGGAGCAAAGACCGCAAAGGGCATTATAATAAAAAAATACCCGTCGGGATTGTCCGACGGGTATTTTTATTGGGTATGTAATCTGGCAACCGCGTTACACCTGCTTCTTATCTCGGGCTGCTAACCGTCTGCCTGAAACCGGCAAGGGCTTCCCGTGAGCCGTCTATGGCATATGTTTTCCTGCGCGTAAAAAGGCTTGTAAGACCTCCGACCGCAGCTCCGGCCGGTGCACCAATGAAAAAGCCTGAAGCCACCGTTGTTCCGCCTACCTTATTAAATTCGCTGACGAAAGCGATGGCGGTGGCTGCCATGCCAGCGCCGATTCCAATGATTGTTCCTGTTATTACGTAATGCCCTGGCGATCGCCCTGTTTTTATTGTTTTGATGCGGTACACGTCTATTACCAGGTCAATGTTTTTCTGGTGAACGACAACCATAGAGTCGGAGCATTCTGCCAGCCGGCCGCGGGCAATCACTACATTATTGGTATCAACCACCCGCACAAAGGGAGCGCGCTGTCCATTTGCGATAAAGGCGGCACTGAACAGCAAAAAAAGGACAAGTGTTCTCATAGCCGACAAACTACAATATTTTACCAATCAATCATAGTCTGTTCCCTCACCCTCCAGGCAGCAGCCACCTCAAACTTCAAACCTCAAACCGCGCTAAATGCATTAGCTTGCGCCCTTTAACCAACACAATATGGCTATTAGTAAACAACTTCAGGACCGCAGCGACAATACCTGCGAGCTTTGCACCGCCGCCCCCGCAACAACAGCGTACGCTGTGAGCCCCCGGCAGGGCGACCGGCCCGAAGACCAGGTAGCTGTTTGCGATACCTGTTTAGAAGCCATAGAAAAAAAGGAGACTGGCGATTACTGGCGCTTTCTCGAAGGCAGTATCTGGAACCCCGAACCGGCCGTGCAGGCATTGTCGTACCGACTGTTGGAGCTCAACCGCGCGAACGACTGGGCAGCCGGTATCATCAGCTCGGTAGAGCCGGAAGACACTATTGTTCAATGGGCACTCAGCGCTTTTGAGGTGGCCGAGGTGCATCGCGATGCATTCGGCAATGAATTACAAAGCGGCGACAACATAGTGCTTACCCAGGCCCTGGATGTAAAGGGAACCAGCTTTTCGGCACCCAAAGGAACCGTCGTGAAAAAGATCAGGCTGGTGGCTGATAATACCGGCCAGATAGAGGGAAAGATCAACGACCAAACCATCGTTATATTGACGAAATACGTGAAGAAAGGATAAGCACACGATAAAGCGCCTGCTTATCCCGGGAACATATTCAACCGCAGGCTTACATCATTGCGTCCAGAAAATTTCTTTCACTGCCGGATCGTTTTTAAGCTCGGTTATGATGCCGTCCATTTTAGACATATCCGTATTTTCAAGCTTGATCTGAAAAACCAGCTCATCGTCATTCCTGTCAAACGTGAAAGTTTGTATTTTCAACTCAGTATGATTAAATAAAGTCTTAAGCAATTCGGAATTATTTGAATCAAGACTGGTAACAATTCTCAAGGTCTTTTGCTTGAACTTCTTTGCATATATCTGCTCCAGCGGTTGTAAAGCCCAAAGGATGATCAATGCTATCACTGTTGTAATACCCGCTGCAAAATATAACCCGCCGCCGGTTGCAAGCCCAATAGCGGCAACCGTCCACAGCCCCGAGGCGGTCGTCAAACCACGAATAGTTCCCTGCTTTAAAAACAGGATCGTGCCCGCGCCAATAAACCCGATTCCGCTAATGACCTGTGCCGCTATTCTTGACGGGTCAAGCGTCACATGGGCTGTTCCCAGAATATCGGAAAATCCGAATGCGGAAACTATCATTATCAGGCATGAGCCAACGCAAACCATCATATGCGTTCTCAGGCCGGCCGCCCAATCCTTTCTTTCTCTTTCCAGCCCGATAAGCGCCCCGAAAACGGCAGCCAGCGACAAACGAATCAATATTTCGTTCCAACCAAGCATTATTTATAGACTGTCTATTTTATCCCATCGCCTGCTGTGCAACTACTCTATCTATCAACGCCAAAATCAGCAGTAGAACACCGGCAATGAACCATCGGCAATATTGCTTACTACAATTTAGCATTTATGTTACTTACAAATAGCCCGGCTGCCCATTTAACCGAAGAATTGCGGGAAATACCAGCGGCCAGACCGCCGTTGTACTGACAAAATACGTTAGGCTGGCAACCGGGGGGTACGATCGCCACCAGACTGCTGCTTACAGGTCATTGCTGCACCAACCGGAAGCCGATCCGCGTATATTGCGCCCGCAGGCTGTCGCTGTCGAGAGTCGATACATAAATAACCTTACCGGTTTTGCAGGAACAGGCCTGGCAGATTTCGGTGGTACCGTCTGCCCTGATACCCAGCGACGCTATATACAGGTTGGCTGCGGTCAGGTAGTCGGCGACCTTTACCAATGTCAGGCTGTCGCTTGGCTGGCTTCCCCAAGGGTCGGCGCAGCCAGTCTGACTATAGGCAAATGTGACGTATTTATCGCCGATAAGGGTTTCCCGTGTACATGCCATTGCAATAAATACCAGCAATAAAACAGGGAGTAATCGCTTTTGCATACGGGGTTTTTAGCAAGACAACCATAAAATGCGGGGCGTTGCACGCGGTTCGGCAGCAACCTGTCAGGCTTTTTTCAACTGCTGTATTCGCAATCTCTTTTGAGCTAAACGGCTTCCATTTTCCAGTTTCGTCCGTATTGTTGCCGGTCATTGTACCAACTGCTGAATATTGCGCAATGCTTCTGCCAGTTCACCTGGCTTGTTTGTTCCGAGAAGCAATTTTCTGCCGTTTGTAAATTCAAGCTGTAACCCTGTATTGCCCGAAACATTGAATGCCCGGCCTTTTCCAAATAACCCAAGTCTTATTCCCCAGCCGCCATATTCGGCCAGCGGAGAGTATTCCCTGATATAGGCTTTATTCAATGTGTTCCAGCCGTAATGCCGCCATTTTAAATGAAAGGGAAAAAACCGAACATAAATTCCGTCTTTTTTGATTGTAGTGTCAAGCCGGCATCTTGAAAACAGAAATGTCAACAATAGCATCAGGGCTGCTGTCGCTAAAAGCCCTGTGTTGCTCATTGGCTTATCGCCAAACGGCTGTCCCCCGATAACCTGCAGGCAAACGCCAAACAAGAAAAGGCCGTCAATGCTTAAAAAAATTGCCCAAAGCCACCATTGCCTGAATTTTTGCCGTTCGGAGAATAAAATTTCGTTACGCATATTGTAGCCATTGTTATGTTTAGACGGTGGCGGCTTGCCTGGGTATCGGGAAGCTTCCCGGGCTTCGGGCAACGGATCTCAGGCGCCAATTATCTTGGATAGTTCGGAATATTCAAGCCAAGTATGATATTGTGCCCGGCAATCTGCAGATCATTCTTCCTCAACACAGTCACCACACCGCTTCCGCCACGGTTTTCCTGCGGGTATTTTTTAAAATGGGGAATAAGAAGTGTGTCATCGTCAAAATTAATCTCATCGGTATAATATTCGTTCGCGATTCCAGGTTCTTTTATGGAGAGATGAATGTGGGCGGGCAATGCTTCATTGGGATAGGGAGCTGGCCGGATTGTCCTGATCGTGTATTTACCATTGGCGTCTGTTTTCACCCACCCGCGAATATGTCCGTGACGTTTTACCCTTTGGTCCATTCCCGGTTTTGGCGAATAATAGCCATCGTCGTCTGTCTGCCAGTAATAGATCACAACATCCGGGGCGGGTATTTTTCCGCCTGGTTGAAAAACGGTCCCGGTAACAACCAGTTTCTGCCCCTTTTCGTACCATCCCGGGCTTGTGTCAATAGCAGCGATGTTTCCCGGCATCCCAATATACATAAGTTCACAGCCATCACAACCACCGCCCACCGGTTTTCCCGCTACAGATTGAGGTTTGTCATTTATTTGCCCATTACAACTCATCAATAATGTGTACAGGAAAATAATTTTACAGATAACCAGCTTTTTCATGTTCAAACGTTTCCGACAAAGTTGACGTCCCGAACAGCCGGTTTCCAAATAGGATATGGCAAGATGAGTTTAATCTGCGGTAAGCTGATGTTGCCGCATGAACTTTAATTTGAAGTTCTTTACATAATTCCTGCTCATTCTCAAAATGGTATCATTCGAAAGCGTAATATCATAGTCGCCATTCTTCCGGGATTGCACAGAAACGATTTTTGACAGGTGAACAATATGTGATTTGTGAATGCGGACAAACTGGTTTTCGTCCAGCCGGCTTTCAAAAGATTTCAGGGTTTCCTTAAGAAGGTACCTTTTGGAAACATGGTGAACATTCACATAAGGAGGATTGGCAGAAAAATAGATAATATCGGTAGTAGCCAATACCAGTTTTTGGTTATTGCTGTCGGTAACAAGAATTGAGTCAAAGGAATCGGTCTTGTCAATGGCCCTTTCAATCTCATCGGCCTGGACGGGGACTGCTCTCCTGTTAAAACCGCCCGCAACAACAAACGCAAAAACATAGATGATGACTGACTTGATAAAATAGGCGTATAGCCCAAAACTGAAAGTCTGCCAATACGCAAAAGTGTGATAGTAAAATATTTTGGATAACAGCCAGACCAGTGCAGGATAGGCGATTAAATGCATTGCGATGACAGCAGCCGTAAACGACAGTTTCGCCATAAGGCTTTTCGTTCCCCGTACCGGTTTTGCAAAAAACAACAAGAACGGCAGGTATAACACCCAATAGGAACTGAACAGCAGTGATTCGGACAGGTAAAATGAATTGCGCCGAAACAGCGTAAACCAATAGTCCAGCGATACATTTACAAAGATCAGTGCCAGCAGACTGGCCGTCACTATAAAAAGAGGCTTTTGCCTGCCTTGAAATACCTGGTATGGCTGTTGGGCTGTCAAAGTGGCTTAATTTACGAAGATTCCCGATAAGGTTGTGCCATCGCTAGCCTGCCCTGTCCACTGTGTAATTCAATTCGGTTACTCCGGAGGAAAATTGCCGCGTGGTCAGCAGGTTCAGTTTTATTTTGTCTTTGATGTCTGTAAAAAGGGGAATTCCCCGTCCCAGGACAACGGGATTGACAAATAGCCAGTAGCCGTCAATCAGGTCCCGTTGAATAAGGGAATGGGTTGCAGTGGGGCTGCCGAAGAGCAGTATTTCCTTATCGGCTTGTTGTTTTATTTCATTTATTCTTTCCGGAAGTGCGTCGCTGATAATCGTGGTGTTCGTCAAATCGGCGCCACGCAGTGTTTTCGACAAAACCACTTTGTGGACTTTTTTATACCATCCCGCATGTTCGATGTCGTGCCTCGAAGCTGTCGGCTTGTCTGCAGCGGTGGGCCAGTAGCTTTCCATCATCTGGTAAGTTTTGCGTCCGTATAATGCCGTATCGCCTTCACTTATTCGCTTGCCGACAAAATCAAAGAT
>JAKPBL010000016.1 GCA_029778965.1 Bacteroidota bacterium | reverse complement strand
GCGCTCCGGTTGCCGGGGAAGTTGCCGTCGTTCGAGGCCGTGCTGCACAAGAGCATATAATTGCCATCCGGCAGCGATACAATGCGATTGCCAATGTCCATCTGGCTGCCACCGTACCGTTTCTGCCATTGCAGGCTGCCATCGGCCGACAGCCTGAGCAGCCACACATCTTTGGTACCGCCGTATCCGCTGGTAACGTCGCCGTCGGTAGAGTTGGTTTCTCCCAGCACAAGGAATCCACCATCATCGGTTTGCACAATGTCTTTGGCTGATTCGTAACCGGTGCCGCCAAATGATTTTGACCACTGGATTTCGCCGCAACTGCTGAGCTTAACCACCAGCAGGTCCCAATAGTCGCGCGAAGGCCTCGCCGGCACAATACCGTCTTTTGAGCTGGTGTAACCTGCCAGCACCGTACCGCCATCGGCAGTAACAATAACGCGTTGCGCTATATCAACGGCTGATCCACCGTAGGTGCGCGCCCACTGGATATCGGGTAATTGTGCTACCGAAGAAGAAGCAGTCACAAAAAAGCACAGGATCAGCAGTAAGCTGTTCTTAAGGGTTGGTTTCAAAGGCCCTGGATTTCAGGAATTCAAACGCAAATTCTATGCTATTTCTTATCGATGGGTTAATGCCGGTGCGTGAAAGCACGACAGGAATTGATGACAATACGAAGACAAATGTGGATTATACGACGGCGGCTGATCCTTACCGTTAGCCGGCCATGATTGACAATCAGCGGTTAAGCAGCCGGAAACTGGCGTATATATACGGTAGCGACCCGACGCCGGAAAAGGCAGGAAAGCGTTTCCGTTCGTCGAAAAGCCGGTTTACCACCAATGCCGGTTTCAACTATTTACAGGCTCCGGTCGGGGGTATGCCAACTTTTTTCACCTGCCGGCTGTTCTACTGGAAACATCAAACACAACATATTCCTGTCGCGATCGGCCCTAAAATTGCCGTTTTTACCCCCGGCCAGCGCAACGGCAGGTTTGTAATTTTGGTCTAACTGCAGCGTATATGGTGGAAGTATTTAAAACCAATGTATCGGAAGAAGCGATCGCCGACCTGCTCCGGCAATCGCTGGAAAGAGAATTTCCCGCCTGCAAGATCAACTTCGACCTGCATGATTGTGACCGTATTCTACGGCTGGAAGGCAGCGGCATTTGCACCAGAACCGTAGCCGGCCTGCTCCAGACAGAAGGGTTTGAATGCGAATTGCTGGAAGATTGAACGGGAATAATTTTTGCATTACTGTTTAAACGCTGTTATCATGAAAAGTTTAGTGGGACTCCTTCTGTTGGTGGGCTTCGGTATACCCGGCTTTGCCCAAACATCACCTCATTCACAAAAAAAATACGATCATTATTGGAGCACCTTTGGCGTGGGTATGCATTTCCAGTCGTTCGACGAGTTAGACAAACGGGTAGCCGCATTTCCCAGGTACAAAGACCTTCGTAACCAGGCGGGGAGCCTGCAAATCGGCTGGATCAAAGAAAAACGAAGAGTGGTATCGGTTTTCAATGTGCTGGCAGCGAGCTCGATGAGCGGCGACAGGCATCGCAGAAGCAGCACAGCCCGGTCGATCGGTGTAGGCGCCGATATCGGTTACGACGTTATTAAAAACGAGCGGATCATGCTATACCCGATGGTAGGCCTCGGTTATGATTGGGATCAGGCGCGTTATTATACCGACAACAGCCGGGTGAACTTTGACGAGGTGCTGTCCCAGCCATCCACCGCCAATGCCATCGAGCCCGTTGTTTTCAGCAACGGATTTTTCCATTACCGTGCTGGCGTGGGCCTGCTGTTTTTATCGCCGAAAGGAGATGGCATTATCGGCGTACAGGGTGGTTATGCAGGCAGCTTCGAAGCACGGCCCTGGCGCAGCAAGGCGGGACAAGACCTGGCCAATGCACCGGAAGACCGCCTGAAGCGCTTTTATGTCAGTGTGGTATTCGGCATGCGACCCATGCGGATGCACTGATATCAGTTGGCCGCTTCGCCCCAGCCGCCGCCCAAGGCGCGGTACAGATCGACCGAGGCTTTCAGCAGGTCTTTGCGCAAACCCGTCAGTTCAAGCTCAGCTTCGAGCACGCCGCGCTGTGCGCTGATCACCTCTAGGTAATTCGCATAACCGGTATAATACAGTTCCCTTGCCGTGCTGACCGCGTTGTTTAACAGGGCGACTTCCTGTTGCTTGATCACATAAGATTGCTTTACATTTTCCACGCTGCTATGCAGGGTTATTACCTCGCGGAAAGCATCCAGCAGTCTCTTCTGGTATTCCAGGATCGCGATCTTCTGCTCTGCCACGGCAATGGCCTGGTCGGCCTTCAATTGCTGCCGGTTGAAAACGGGTGCGGTTAACCCGCCGAGCACACCATAAACGATGGAGCCGGGATCAAACAGCACCGAAGCGCGAAAGGCATTCAGTCCTGCATACGGTGTAAGCTGCAGGGCCGGTAGAAAGGCCTTGCCGGCAGCCGCCGACCGGTGCGTAGCCGCATCCCAATGCAGCCGCGCCTCTTTAATATCGGGGCGGTTTTCCAGCAGCAGCAACGGTGAGCCGACCGGGAAACGGATACCCGACACGTCTATCATGCGAATGCTGTCGCGCATAACAGTACCCGCATACCTGCCGGTAAGAAAATTGAGCTCGTTTTCCGTCGCTTTGATATTCTGCCGAATGGAAAAGGCCAGCGCCCGGGTGCGAAGCAACTGGGCTTCGAACTGCTGCACGGCCAGCTCGGTAGCACGACCGGCTTCCTTCTGCACCTTTACCACGTCGAGCGCCGACTCCTGCAGGGAAGTATTTTTGTGAATGATCTTTAGTTCATTGTCGAGCGCCAGCAGGTCATAATACAATCCGGCAACGGTGGCTACCAATTCGGTTTGGACCAGCTTTCTGCCTTCTCCCGCTGCCAGGAAGGAGGAGAGCGCTGCTTTTTTCTGGTCTTTGAGCTTGCCCCAGATATCAATTTCCCAACTGCTTCGCAGGCCGATAAAATAGTCGGGGGTAAGGCCTTCCGCCACCTTTTGGTTCTCGTCGATGTTCTGCGATTTATTGGTATCGAAATTACCGACGCCCGACATCGTGTACTTACCGTAATGGTCACCCGAAGCCGTCATCGTGGCCCTGACCTCGGGCGCCAGTGCCGCACGTGCATAACCGATGCGCGCTTTTGCCTGCTCCAGGTGCTGCGTGGCGATCAGCATATCCTGGTTATGCCGCACTGCTGTATCGATCAGGCTCACCAGGCGGCTGTCGGTAAAATATTGTTTCCACGATACCTGCCCGATCGATGAATCGGCCGGTTGTTCGCCGAAAGCCGGAGGCATCGGCTCAACTACGGGCATTTGACGGGGTGGCGCCACCCGGCAGCCTGCAACAAGGGCCAGCACGGCGACCAGCACACCTATTTTACTTCTTGCCATTTTTCTCTTTTTTTCCTTCAGATAAACGCGCGAAGACCACATACAGGCCGGGCACCATAAAGATGCCGAATATGGTACCCAGCAGCATGCCCCCGGCAGCAGCCATACCGATAGAACGGTTACCCATGGCGCCGGCGCCCTGCGCAATACAAAGCGGGATCAGCCCGGCGACAAAAGCAAAGGAGGTCATAAGGATGGGCCGCAGACGCGATACGGCGCCCTGCATGGCGGCTTCCAGTATGCTCCGTCCCTCTTTGCGGCGTAAGATGGAGAATTCCACCATCAGGATGGCATTCTTCGCCAGCAGTCCCACCAGCATCACGAGCGCCACCTGGGCATAGATATTGTTTTCAAGGCCGCCGATCTTTAAAAACAGGTAGGATCCGAACACGCCCGGCGGCAGCGACAATATAACGGCCATGGGCAGGGCAAAACTTTCATATTGCGCAGCCAGCAGCAGATATACGAATATCAATACAATAGCAAAAATGAAAACGGTTTGGTTACCCGACAGCACCTGTTCGCGGGTCATGCCGCTCCATTCGTACTGGTAACCCTGCGGCAGGGTTTTGTCCGCCACTTCTTTAATGGCATCGATCGCTTCGCTGACGCTGTGACCCTGACGGGCATCGCCCGTGATCATGGCAGCGGTGTACATATTGTAGCGCGTGATCTGCTCGGGACCAAAAACCCGCTCCATACTGATAAACGTAGAGAAAGGCACCATCTCACCCGCTGCATTCTTTACATGCAGGTTCAGCACATCGTCGGGTTTGGCGCGGAAAGAAGGATAGGCCTGGAGCATCACTTTATACATCTGCCCGAAGCGAATGAAGTTGGTGGCATAATAGCTGCCCAGCAGGGTTTGCAGGGTGCTCATCGCATTTTCGACCGTTACACCTTTTTTCGCCGCCATCTCCTGGTCGAGATGGATCAGGTACTGCGGGAAATTGGGATCGAAGCTGGTGAAGGCCGATCCGATCAATGCATGTTGCTGCAAGGCTTCCAGGAATTGTTGCGTTACAACAGATGTTTCGCCCAGGCCTGCACCACGGTTTTTGTTCAGCAGCCGGAATTCGAAACCGCTAGCGTTGCCGAAACCCGGAACGGTAGGTGGTGAGAAGAACTCGATGCTGGCATCGGTCAGGTGTTTGGTCCTTTTCGACAGTTCCTGTATAAGCTCGTCCACCGTTTCTTTCCGGTTGCTCCAGGTAGTGAGGTTGATCATGGCCATACCGTAGGAGGCGCCTGATATTTCACTCATCAGGCTGTAACCGGCCAGGGTACTGATATTCTCCACGTTGTGCATCGACCGTACGATCTGGTCAATACTGTCTAGC
>JAKPBL010000659.1 GCA_029778965.1 Bacteroidota bacterium | reverse complement strand
AGCGGTAGGCCGCGATCGTCTCCGACCAGCCCGAACACGCCGACGGGATACTCCGTGTCGGTTTGGCCGCCAGCGTGTCCAACAACGTGATCGCTCGCTTGTTCAGTCGTCGGTCCCCCAAGTCAACTTCCTTCAGCTCCTCCCCAGGCCAGCCCATCCTGCCACCTTCTCAAAAAAATCGGCAGCTTACAACGAAATCCTGAAGTTGTGTATAAGGATATGCGGTTAGGCACCGGGGTCGGGCCTTCATTCGTACGGCGACCTTTTCGCGCCTGCATACCACCTCTGTATGGTGCACCCTTCGGGGCTTTCATGCTCGGGGGCGAGTGGGCCAACTCATGATTGGTTCGTCCGCAAAGATAAACTGAGATCAAAGCCACCAAGAAAAAATCGGCCGAAAGATTAAAAATGGCAACAGGCAGAGTACCAGCGACGGGGCAAATAGTTAATGACCGAGGAACCCTGGGCACAATTCACCCGAATGAAATAAAATACACTCGCCGCGCAGAACCCTCTGGTTGGTTAACAGTAAAATTAAGCGGATCAGGAAAACTTGTTTCGTTGTGCGAATACACAAGAGTGGCAATTATTCGCCGCAACAATGAGCGAACCTATTTTAAAATAATGGATGGCTATGTCTCGACCGGTGAAGAAGCGTCCCTTTCAAGATTAAACGCAGAACTTTATTTAAATGAAATGGGTCCCGCAGGAGCGGCGTTGATTAACGTAGAGTACCTTGGAGTTCCGACTGAAGAAGCTTCCGAGTTCAAGGGAAAATTGAAACAACAATGGGGTAGTCTGATTTTCAACAACGAGAACGCCAGGGTAACACTTAATAGCGATTGGAATGGTAAATTTTCCGCTATTCCTCCTGGTATCCACACCATACTTGCCCCAGATTATTCTCACAAAAATATTTCTACACAAGGCTATGCGCAAGCAACGCCAAATATGATTGGTAACGATGTTTGGTTCCCGATTGGGCTTAATGGCTCAATGAGTAATAGCAGCCGGTACATTCATGTTGGCCATATATCCGATGGATGCGTGACAGTTTACGAACTAAAAAAGTGGGCCGCTTTATACAGTTACCTTATATCTCACCGCGCACCAGGGGCGGCCGGAAAAATTATAGGAAAATTGATTGTCAAGGATTCGAGATGATTATCGCACGCACACTTGCGAACCTCATTTTGCTGCTCGCAGCGACATTTATTTCAAGCGTGGCTTTTTGTTCAACCGAATTATCACCATCAGAATTTAAGTGCAAAGATTTTCTAGGAGAATTACACAAAAAACCACCTCACGTTATTTTCATAAAGTGTGAAGGGGAAAATTTTCGCCAAGGCAAGCCGTTAAAAGCCACCTATCGTGTCAGAGGATTCTATGCAGCAAGGACTGAAGCCTTCTTTGCTCGTCATGCAAACATGCCACACTTAAAAAAATCTTGCTGCCAATGGGACGGCCCACCAGGGCAATTCACTGGTAAAGACGGTCGCACATATGCGATTTACATGGCTTCATCTGAAACTAACGTCAAATCCAGGAAACAATGGCGCACTATAAATAGCTTTCAAATTGTTGCTGAAATTTTGACTGAAGATATTTAGGGAAGCACTGATTAAATCGTGTTAAAAAATTTCGACATCAGTACAACCAATGGGTTAGGCTGCCATCTTGGGGCGAAAATCGATTTAATCAGCGCTTCCTTAGGTCTCTGAATTGCCTGAATCCGGGTTACGGGGTCAAGCACAAGCCGGGGGTCCCAAGCCAGGGCTCAGGTCTCAACACTGTTCGGTTATAGTCCGATTCCTACTATCGTAGCAGCACGACATGCGGTGGGAGCAACGATGGCACGGACCAAGGCAGTGTTGGAAAAGGGGTCAGGCTGTTCGCCGTGATCGGCGGTATATCCAGCGGGTTGAAGTCCCGTGAAAGGAGTTGTCCGTACGCCTTTCTAGCACCGGGAAGCGGCGTTCGAATAATCGGAGGTCGTAAGTTTCCCAGGGCAAAGCAGCAGGCCGCAACGCAAGTGAACCTAGACGTAGCCTCGTCACACTTAAAAAAAGCACTTAAAAAAGAAGCTAAGTTTATTTTTGTAAAAAAGGGCCAGGTTCAATTTATGCATGCTCTTTTGGTTCGGTCGGCCTTGGCTTATCTGACTGTCCGAAAAACCGGGAGCGCCGTGAGAAAATGAACCTGGTCCCTTTTCTTCTTTTCTTTTTTCCTTAGTTCATCAACCACAATTAACCTTCATCGAGGCCGTTCGGCGACGGACGCAGAAACCGGGACTTCGGGCGATCACCGCGCGGCCCGGCACGAGCCGGCCCGAACCTGAGCACGAGGTCTACCCCGACGCAACATCTTCGTCGAGCGGCGGTGGTGGACGGTCAAGCATGAATGGGTCCATCCGTGCCCGACGGCGACGAGCAACGGAAGAGCCGCGTCGAGTGCTTCGACGGGGCCAGGCGCCGCTGGC
>JAKPBL010000101.1 GCA_029778965.1 Bacteroidota bacterium | reverse complement strand
AACGGCAACGGGCAAACGCCGTTTTTTCAGTTCCTGGAAAACAAACCGGTCCCTTTCTGCGCAGCCGCCCGCGCTGACCTTCAGTTTCCCGAATTTGTCGGTGGAAAGTATATCGACACCACTCAGGTAAAAGCAGCAGTCGGGTTGAAAGCTGTCGAGTATTTGCAGCAGGTTGTCCCGCAGCAAACGCAGGTAGGTATGATCGTCACAGCCATCTTCCAGCGGAACATCGCAACTGGAAATTTCTTTTTGGAACGGATAGTTGTGCCGGCCATGCATACTGAACGTAAACACGGCGGGATTATGCCTGAAAATGGCCGCACTGCCATTGCCCTGGTGCACGTCAAGGTCGATGATCAGTATCTTCCTGGCCAGGCGCCGGTGCAGCAGGTAATTGGCGGCCACGGCGAAATCATTGAGCAGGCAGAAACCTTCGCCATGATCGGCAAATGCATGGTGAGTGCCGCCGGCTACATTGAGCGCCACACCGTGCTGCAGGGCATGCAATGCGCAATTGATGGTTCCCTGCACGATGACAAGCTCCCGGTGCGTCAGGCCGGGCGATTGCGGAAACCCGAGCTGCCGCTGCTCTTTGGCGCTGAGGGTTTGCTCTTTTAGCTTCGCGAGATAGCCCGGTGTATGTGTCAGGCAAACGATGTCGTCCGGGCAAACGGCAGGACGATGCAGTTGCTCGTTGCCAATGAACCCTTCGAATAACAATTGTTCCGGTATCAGCTCGTATTTCTGCATGGGAAAACGATGTCCCTCGGGCAACGGGTGGCAGTAAACAGGATCATAGGCGATATAGAGCGGCGCAATCATCAGAGGGATATCAGTTGTTTGTTGCCGATAACGAATACACGGTCGCCGGGCCCCGGCTGCAGCGTAGCCAACCCGGTGAAACCACCGAAGGCAGGGAGGATGGCGTGCTGCTGGCCGAAATAAAAGCAGGGCAGCATAACCTGCTGGCGGCCCGGCCCGCGCAGGCGGATGCCCGGATGTATATGCCCGCTGAAGAAGTAGGGCCCGTTATTATCCGGCGCGAATTCATTCCATGCATGGATAAAGCCAAAAGGCCCGTCTGTCAATATGTTATCGTGGAGGCATATGTCCTGCCGCCGGTACCAGTCAACCGGCAATATATCGTGGTTGCCCCGCACCAGCTCGATCTCCAGACCCGCATGGTCGTGGCGCCAGCGTGCGAACAGCTCGGCTTCTTTATTGGCTGTGCTGTGAAAAAAATCTCCCACCACCAGCAGCCGCACCGGTTGAAAATATTGTATGAGCGAGAACAGCCGTTGCAGGTCTTCCATAAAAACCGTCTGCGGCACCCCGATACCGGCTTTGCGGAAATGGCCTGTTTTGCCAAAATGCGTATCAGACAGAATCAGTGTACGGGTACGCTCCCAAAACACCACCCGCGAATCAGACAGCCATAACTGCTCGCCGGCGATGGAAAAAGAATGGGGTACCTGCATAGGTTACAAATCTAATTGGTTATTTTTAGAATCGATTGTTAACCAAAACCAATGAATATGTCAACGCAGGATCCATTTGTTACGGGCGAAACGACGAAGCTGCCATCCATGCTGAATGTGCTTACTATTCTCACTTTTATAGGAAGCGGCGTTACCCTGGTATCGGGGTTGTGGAATTTCGCAAGGGGCAAAAAGGGCATCGAAGAGCTTGAAAAGCTGCAGGACAGCGGCCAGCTTGACTCGGCGCCCGATTTCGTGAAAAAAATGGCCGGCCCCGAGGCGTTGGCCAATGCCCGGCTTATGTACGAAAACCGCATACCCCTGCTTATCATCATGCTGGTGGGCGTTGTGCTTTGTGTATACGGCGCCATGCAGATGAGAAAACTGCAGAAGACTGGTTTTTATACTTACCTGATCGGTGAAGTAGTGCCAATTTTCGCACCCATGATCTTTGTCGGCGCAGCCTATATGGGCGGTATGGCCTGGATGCTCATATTTCCCGTGGTATTCATCATATTGTATTTCACCCAGTTGAAATACATGAAGTAGGGTTCATTTCTGCAATTGCACCTGCATTTTTTTGATGCGGTCTTCCAGCTTTTCCGAAGTGAGCTGTTCCCGCATGCTATCGACTTTGATGGGAAAGCAAAAAGGCGTCAGTCGTTCGGGGAACTGCAAAATGATCTTGCTCTGCTGGATACGTTCCAGCATGTCGCGCAACCTTGTTTCTTCCATCTGTATGGAGAACACCTCCTGGAAAGCCTGCCTGATCAGCAGGTTATCGGGGTCATATTCCTGGAATACATTGAACAACAGCGATGCACTTGCCTGCAGGTGCCTCGCTTTTTTTTGCTCACCGGGCAGCCCCTGGAAGATGAGTCCGCCGATCACCGCAATATCCCTGAACTTTCGCCTCGCCATCTCGGTGCTGTTCACGCTGCGTAAGATGTCATTCAGCAGGTCGTCGGGCGAAAAAAGCGCATATACGTTACTGTCATCCACCGGTATGGGCTGATCGCTCAGCAATTCGAAACCATAGTCGTTCATGGCGAAGGAAAAGCTGATGGGATGCAGCCGGCTGATGCGGTAAGCCAGCACGGCGGCCATGGCTTCGTGCACCAGCCGGCCTTCAAAGGGAAACACGAATAAATGAAAACCGTCGCGGGTTTCGATCTGCTCAACCAGCAATTCGTTGGCACGGGGAACATGGCTCAGTTGCTCCTGCAAATCGAACAGCGGCACCAGCTCGCGCATTTCCCGTCGTTTGCTGTAGCTGGCTTGCGAGGCGTCGTCGAACTGCTGCCGCAGCATCCGGCCGAGATTGGCCGACAAAGGCATGCGGCCGCCGTTCCAACTGGGTACGATGGCTTTTGATGATTTTGAATTGCGCACCAGCACCGTCATGTCTTTGATCATCACCAGCTCCAGGTTTTTACCCGCCAGGGTGAATACATCGCCCGGCTCCAGCCGGGAAATGAAATATTCTTCGATAACGCCGATGTAGCCGCCGCTTATATAACGCACTTTCAGCATCGAATCGCTCACGATGGTGCCGATGTGCATCCGGTGCCGCATCGCGAGTCGGCGGCTGGTGATATGATACCGGCCACCGATCCATTCCAGCTTGTTGTAATCGTCGTATTGTTGCAGGGCCTTGCCACCGTGGGCGAGAAAGGAAACCAGTTGCCGCCAGTCGTCTTCTTCAAGGTAACGAAAGCAATAGGTCTTTTTTATTTCTGCAAACAGTTGCTGGGGATCAAACCCTTCGCTGATGGCCAGCGTACAGCAATATTGCATCAGCACATCGTAACAGAGCAGCAGGGGCTCGCGCGATTCGATCAGGCTATCGTCGATCGCCTGTTGCAAAGCGGCCGATTCTACCAGTTCCAGCGAATGCGTGGGCAGGAACCAGATGCGGCTGGTGGCGCCGGGCTGGTGGCCGCTGCGCCCGGCTCTTTGCAGAAAGCGTGCAACCCCTTTCGGCGATCCCACCTGTATAACGGTCTCGACTGGCCGAAAATCAACGCCCAGATCGAGGCTGGCCGTGCAAACCACCGCTTTTAATATGCCTTCGTGCAGGGCATCTTCCACCCATAAGCGCAGCCCAGGCTCGATGCTGCCGTGGTGAATGGCAATAGCGCCGGCCAGGTCGGGCGCCGCATCGAGTATGGCCTGGTACCAGCGTTCGGTCATGCCGCGGGTATTGATGAAGACCAGGGTAGTGCGACTCTCCCGAATGATCGGGATGATCTTGTCCACCAGCCTGATGCCGAGATGACCCGCCCAGGGATATTTTTCGATCTCGTCGGGAAAGATCGACAGCACTTCCATTTTTTTGGGCAGCGTAGCGCGGATGATCCGACCCTCTTTACCGAGGGACGATAACAATACATCCATCGCTTCTTCGAGGTTGCCGATGGTGGCTGAAATGCCGAAAATGGCGGGGGGGCTGGAAGGGTTCAGTGCCACCAGCCGCGACAAAGCCAGCTCTACCTGCACGCCCCGCTTGCTGCCGATCAGCTCGTGCCATTCGTCGACCGCAACCAGTTGCAGTTCTTTGACGAGTGTGGGATAGTTTTTGGAAGCCAGCAGCAGGTGCAGGCTTTCAGGCGTAATGATCAGCACCTCGGGCAGTTGCTGCCGTTGCCTTGCCCGCTCGGCCTGGCTGGTATCGCCATTGCGGATGCCCACCTGCCACGACATACCGAGTTCGGCGATGGCTTCTTCCATGGCGCGGCCGATGTCTTTGGCCAGCGCCCGTAACGGTGTTATCCATAATAGCTGCAGCCCGTTTTTGCGGCGGCTGCGAAAATCTTCGGGGTGCGCATTGATGAAACGGATCAGGGCGCCGAGAAATACCGAATAGGTTTTGCCATAACCGGTGGGCGCATTAACGAGGCCGCTGCCACCCGACAATATATGCTGCCAGGTTTCTTCCTGGAAGGGAAAAGCGCTGAACCCTTTTTCGGTTAGCCATTGCCGTATGACCTTATATCCTTCGCTGTTGTGCACCGGGTTGTTTTTAGGCTTGCTGCCGTTGGGTGAAATTAGCCAAAAGGCCGGCGCTATTTGCCGTAAAGCGCCAGCATTTGCTGCAGGTCGGCCAGGGTATTGATGTCTTCGGGTTTTTTGTCGTGCCGCCAGCGGTTGATGCGCGGAAAGCGCAGGGCCACCCCGCTTTTGTGACGGTTGCTGGCGGCGATGCCTTCAAAGGCGATTTCGAATACGAGCAGGGGCTCTACGGTGCGAACAGGCCCGAATTTTTCGATGGAGTGTCGTTTCACGAAAGTATCCACCTGCGCGATCTCTTTATCGGTGAGCCCGCTATAGGCTTTTGCAAAGGAAACCAGCTTATCGCCGTCGCGTACAGCAAACGTATAATCCGTGTAGAGGTTGCTGCGGCGGCCATGCCCTTTTTGGGCATAGATCATTACCGCGTCGATGGTAAGCGGATCGATCTTCCATTTCCACCAGTCGCCGCGCCGCCTGCCCGCCTGGTAGGCGGAGTCTTTCCTCTTCAGCATAAATCCTTCGGCGCCTATGTCGCGGGCGGCTTCACGCTGCCGGCGCAGGTCGTTCCAGTCGGCGAAGGGAACAACCGGCGAGAGGCTGAGCCGGGGATGCGCCTGCCCGAGAACCAGTTCTTCCAGCAAAGCGCGGCGGGTAGAAAGTATTTCTTCGCGAAGGTCGTTGCCCTGCCACTCGAGCAGGTCATAAGCAAAAAAAGCAACCGGCGCCGATTCCAGTTGTTTTTTGCCGGGGTTCTTGCGGCCGATGCGTGTTTGCAATAGCGAAAAAGGCAACGGTTTCCCATCGATCGAAGGCATGATCTCGCCATCGATCACGGTGCCATCCGGCAATTGTTCCAACAGGCTGGTATACTCCGGGAATTTATCGGTCATCAGTTCTTCGCCACGGCTCCACACAAATCCCTGCTCCTGGCGTTTGACCAGTTGTCCGCGGATACCATCCCATTTCCACTCGGCCTGCCACAGCGCAGGGTCGCCCAGTCCCGTCGGGTCGTCTTCCACCGCATAGGCCAGGAAAAAAGGATAGGGCTTTGATACATCGGTAGCCAGGTGCGAAGGGTCGAACAGGGTGGAGAAAGAAATAGCGGAGGGGTCCCACTGCCCGCTGATCTGGTGGGCGATCTGGCTGGTTTCAAGCGGCAGTAGCTTCGATAACGCCTGCACCAGCAATTGCTGTGATACGCCGATACGGAAACCGCCGGTGATGAGCTTGTTGAACACCAGCCTTTCGTCGCTCCGCAGCCTTTGCCAACAGTCAAGTATAAACGATTTTTTCTCTTCGGGAGTTGCGGCTGAAAGCACCCGCAGCTTTTCGATATAATAATGCAGGGGCAGGTCCTGTGCGGCTTCTGTGGGCGGGGAAAGCAGCAGGGCGATGGTTTCGGCGAGGTCGCCCACCGTATGGTAACATTCTTCAAAGAGCCAGGCGGGCCAGCCGCTTTGTTCGCGGCACCATTCTGCCAGTTGGGTGCTGCTTACCGTGCGTTTGGGGCGGCGGCCGGTGAAGAGGGCGATTACCCAAAGCTTGTCGGCCTCGGGCGCTTCGCTGAAATAGCGCGAAAGCGCCGCGACTTTTTCATTCGTGCGGGTAAGGTTGCCGATGGTCTTTACCAGTTGTGCAAAGAGGGAGATCATGCTTCTTCGTCCTCCCTGCCGAAATCGGTTTGCAGTTCTACGGCGTTGATACCTTCTTCGCCGAGGTAACGCGCAAAAGCGCTCTGGAAGCCATGGGTCACGTACACATTCTCTGCGCCGGTCGACCGGCAGGCCTGCAACAGGCCGTTCCAGTCGGCGTGGTCGCTCAATACAAAACCCACATCGGCATTGCGGCGGCGCTGGTTACCGCGCACCTGCATCCAGCCGCTGCACACGGCCAGCTTATAAGGCTGGAGTTTTTTCAGCCAGGGGCTGCCATCGGCCGAGGGTGGCGCGATGACAACCGCTTTTTGCAGGTCGGCTTTCGGCGTGTCGGGCGTAATGCGGATCACCGGCTGCAGGGGATGCCCCGCCGCGATCAGGGTTTCCTGCGCATTGGCGATGGCGCCGTGTGCATGGATGCGGGGAAAGGAATGGCGGATCGCTTCGATCACCCGCTGGGCCTTACCGAGACTGTAAGCCAGCAATACCGACGTATAACCCTGTGCCTGGTTTTCGGTTATCCATAACCGTATGTCATTGTAAATCTCTTCCTGGGGCCGCCATTGATAAATGGGCAGTCCGAAGGTGGATTCGGTGACGAAGTGCTGACAGGCCACGGGTTCAAAAGCGCCGCTGATGCCATCGTCGACCGTTTTATAATCGCCGCTGATTACCCAGGTTTCGATATTATCGGTTATACGTACCTGTGAGGAGCCGATGATATGCCCGGCGGGAAACAGGGTTAAGGAAATGCCGTTCATGGAAATGGACTCACCCCAGGGCAGGGCCTGGATGGCGTCGGCGCCGAGTCGCATTTGCAGCAATGGGCGCGAATCGGTATGACAGAGATAATGCGCCGAGCCGGCGCGTGCATGGTCGCTGTGGGCATGCGTGATCACCGCCCGGTCGACCGGTTTCCAGGGGTCGATATAAAATCCGCCCCGGGCGCAATAAAGCCCGCTTTCAGTGAACTGGATGAGTGGCATGACAGTAAGCTGTCATTAAAAAATCGTGCTAACGACGCCGTTGACTTTTTTGACAACGTATATCTTTTTGTTCTCGAAATAGTCGAGCTGCTGGTTCTGCCGGTCGAGCAATACCGGCTGGATATTGTAGTCGGTAAAAAGCGTGTATTTGTTTTCGCCGAGGCCCGACGCAATATTAGGCCCGAGCTCATGCAGCAGCTTTCCGAAGCGGTACAGCGTTTCATATCCGCGAAACACCATATCGCTGGGGCGTGCATACAGGTTATTCTTGAAATGGTCAAGAATGGAATTGCTCAGCGAATCGGTACGCAGGGGATTGAACGGGGTAGTGTACAGAATCTCCAGGTCTTTGTAATCGCGTTTGTCGAAATCCCTGATGGCGTCCCAGGTAGGCATGCCCATCACCTGTACGGGATAGGTTTTGAGAAGCGTCGCCAACTGGCTGCACAGGTTTTTCGCAAACTGTTCGTCGAGGCTGCCTGCCAGCACAAAATTCTTTTTGGTGCTGTCGAGATAGGGCGTGAGCTGGTCGGCCGTAAATGTGGAGGGCAGGTTCACATAGCGAAGCTTTACGGGTTTGCCCTGGGTCGCCTTTTCTACTTCGGTCAGGTAAGCTTTCAGCCGGTCTTCCTGTGCCCCGGCTTTGCGGAACACGGTAATGGTTTGATTGCCGAAGTTTTTCTGCAGGTATTTGTAAATGCCTTCGCAATGCGTCAGCAGGGTGCTGTTCAGGATCACCATATAGGGATTGTTGGTAATCCCGCCGTCGTTGGGCAGGTTGACATTCACAAAGGGCACCTGGTTTTTGGCGGCATAATCGGCCAGCGGCCGTATCTCGTTGTTGGCTACCTGCGCCAGCAGCAGGTGGGCTTCGGTTATATCGGGGGATTTCAGCAGGTCGTAGATCGAACCTGCCTTGCGGGTATCGACAATGCGTACATCCAGTGGCAGCTTTTCTTTGTTCAGCGAGTCAATGGCCAGTTGCACGCCTTCGTAAAACTCAAGCCCCGGCAGAAA
Source organism: Bacteroidota bacterium (assembly GCA_029778965.1). Lineage (GTDB taxonomy): Bacteria > Bacteroidota > Bacteroidia > Chitinophagales > Chitinophagaceae > Flavihumibacter. The sequence continues at coordinate 499 of JAKPBL010000101.1, read as the reverse complement.
ATAGCGGGGAAATTGCCGTGCAAAACGGTATTGCCCGGCAGCGTCGAAGGCAGAGTCGAGGTAAAGCGGCAGCAGCACGGTGATCACCTGTTTGCCGTTCACCAGCGGCCGGCTTTGCGGTTCGACCATCGGTGGCAGGCTATCCTGTTTTTGCTGCAAACTATCCTGCGCACGCAGCCCGGAGGCACTCAATAGTAATATTGTCAGGAGTATCCAGAGACGGCTGCGTGTCATCATATTCTTGCGGTTAGATGCTTATTCCCATTCGATGGTTGCAGGGGGTTTGCTGCTGATATCGTACACTACACGGTTAATGCCGCGCACGTTGTTGATGATATCATTCGAAATGTATGCCAGAAAATCATAAGGCAGGTGCGCCCAGTCGGCCGTCATGCCGTCGACCGACGTAACGGCCCGCAGGGCTACGGTATATTCATAAGTCCTTTCGTCGCCCATCACCCCCACACTTTTCACCGGCAGCAGAATAGCGCCGGCCTGC
>JAKPBL010000638.1 GCA_029778965.1 Bacteroidota bacterium | reverse complement strand
CCGCTCGCGCAGCGACTGGCTGAAGTCTTCGCTTTTCAGGTATTTTTTCAGATACCAGTAACCGATCGCTCCGCCGAGAACGACCAGGGATACAAGTAGAAGGATGATTCTTTTCAAACAGGATCAATGGTCCACCGGCTTCGGCGGATTGTCTGAATTGGGTTGTATATACTTCGCATTATTGGCGCTGTCTGCCGGCGTCACATAACCGGTGTCGCCGGGTTTCGTGCTGTCGTTGTTGATCGTACCGGCGCCCGAAGGTTCTTTTTCCGGACCGCCGCAGGCCGCCATCGCGCCCAAACACAATACCATGCATACATACTTCATAACTTCTCATTTTTTAGCAATGGGCATAACCCAATAGCCAGTAGATAATAAAGAATACGGCGATGGTGCCGAGGCAGCCGCCGCCCCATTTGTAAGCGCCATAACCGGCAATAAGGGTTCTGAGCCAATCTCTCATAAAACGGTTTTAAATAGTAGTTAAAAGGATATGCCAGCGGGTTATGCCTGCCGCCGGGCAATATTTTCCTCAAAGTCTGCTATTTGGACGAATGGAGGCCCGGCTGCACCACAATTTTTTTTACCTTTAAAAACAATGCGCCGGTATCTGATTGTCTTTGCCACCCTGATAGCCCTGGTAGTAGTGGGGATTGCATGTATGCACCCGACGAAGGCCGAGCATGTGCCCGACCAGGTCAGCTATAATTTCCATATACGACCCATTCTCTCTGACAAATGTTTCAAATGCCACGGCCCCGACGGCGGTTACCGCGAAGCGGGCCTGCGGCTCGATATTCCCGAAGGCGCCTATGCCGCCCTTCGTGAAACCCCAGGCGCCTTTGCCATTGTGCCGGGTTATCCCGATTCATCCGAAATGTATAAAAGGATCGTATCGACCGATCCTGACTACCAGATGCCCATCCCATCATCGCACCTGGGTGCTTTGTCTGCCGCCGAAGCTGCGCTGGTTCGCAAATGGATCGAACAGGGCGCCAAATACGAACGGCACTGGGCTTTTGTGCCGCCTAAAAAAGCGCCGCTGCCCACGCCCGCTAATGCCGGCTGGGCGAAAAACGAGATCGATCTTTTCATTTTGCAAAAGCTGCAGAACAAGGGGCTTACCCCCAATGAAGAAGCCGATCCGGCCACCCTGCTGAAACGGATATCATTCGACCTGACGGGGCTGCCGCCATCGCTGGAAACCATCGACCGCTTCCTGGACGATCCATCGCCCGCCAACTACGAAAAACAAATAGATGCCTTGTTGGCTACGCCACAATACGGTGAAAAAATGGCGGTGCACTGGATGGATGTGGCCCGCTATTCAGACAGCTATGGCTACCAGGACGATAATATCCGTACCCAATGGGCCTGGCGCGACTGGGTGATCCATGCTTTCAACGAGAATCTTCCGTACGACCGGTTCATCACCTGGCAACTGGCCGGCGATCTGCTGCCCGATGCCGGCAAGGAACAGATACTGGCCACCGGTTTTTTCCGGAACCACAAATTTACCGAAGAAGGAGGGGTGATACCCGAAGAATACCGTGTTGAATATAACCTCGACAAAACAAAGACCTACAGCAAGGGCATTATCGGGCTTACCGTTGAGTGCGCGCAATGCCACGATCACAAGTACGATCCTGTTTCGCAGAAAGACTATTTCCAGCTATTTGCTTTTTTCAATAACACCAAAGAAGTGGGTTATGAAGGTGATGTTACGGCGTCGAAACCGGCCAAGAAACCCGTGCTCACGCTTACCCAGGAAGACCTGAAGAATACCCTGCACTTCATCAATAATAAAGACACCGGTAATGTATATGTATCGGTATTGGGCGACCAGGATACGTTGCGGAAAACCTATATACTGAATCGCGGGGTGTATGACCAGCACGGTGATATCGTGCGCCCCGCGGCGATTCCCGCAGTAATGGCTTTCGATACCAGCGCACTGCCGCGCAACCGGCTGGGCTTGGCACGGTGGACCGTCGACCGGCAGAACCCGCTCACTGCAAGGGTTTTTGTAAACCAGCTCTGGCAGGAAATCTTCGGCAAAGGCATCGTCAAAACAGCAGGCGATTTTGGTATGCAGGGCGACCTGCCCACGCATCCCGAGTTGCTCGACTGGCTGGCGGTCGATTTTATGGACCATGGATGGGACATCAAACGATTGGTGAAACAGATATTGATGAGCGCCACTTACCGGCAGGATGCCGCTGTAACCAAAGAAAAATTACAGGCAGATCCCGACAATGCGTACTTCTCGCACGCGCCCCGGGTGCGCTTTTCGGCCGAATCGGTACGCGACCTGGTGCTCGCTTCCAGCGGATTGCTCGTCAAAGAGATCGGTGGCCCCAGCGTG
>JAKPBL010000630.1 GCA_029778965.1 Bacteroidota bacterium | reverse complement strand
AGCCCGCCTTGCCACCGTCGCGCCGTCGCGCGAAAAGGCCCGCTGAGCGGGCTCCCTGCTTGCGAAACCGCTCCCGACGCGCCACCTTGGGGTCGACCACCAGCGGCCGGTAGATTTCGATGCGGTCGCACTCACGCAAGACCTGACTGGGCGATGCCTTGACAAGCGTTTCATAGTGCGTGGCGCGCTTACGGTCGGGTTGAAGCAATTCAAACTCGAAATGCCATTGCGGGCTGTCATTCAAATCCGAAAAAGGAATATCGTGCAGATAAAAGTCCTGGTAGGCCATCACCTCGTTCTTCAGCTCGAAATCGGTATTGCCAAAATAGCGCAACTGGTACCTGAAGCCGTAGGCTTCCGCATTCTGGTTGTGCAGGTGTATTTTTAACAGGCTGACCACCTCATCACCGAAATCGTCGGTTTCATATTGCGGAATAAAGGTCAGCCATACGCCGTTCGGGGTTTTCTTCGGCAGGTCTTTCAGCTTCTCTTTCGAGACCTGGTCAATATATACTTTGGGCGCAGTCTTCTTTTCAACCACCGGCTTCTGTTTGGAAAACAGCTTGAAATAGGGGAAATCCAACTGGTCGGCATAGGCGGGAAATTTCACGCCCCGCACTTCCACCATCACCATTTTATCATTCAGGATCTCGATCACCAGTCCGTCTTCGTTGGTCAAACGGACCACCACTTTATCACCAACTTCGAATTTCATACAGCAAATGTCGAGATTCGGCGGCGATTATGAAAGCCTTTTACAAACAGCTAAGCCCGTGCATTCAACTTGCTATGGCTTTTGCCATAGCTGAAATAGACCAGCAGCCCCAGGGTCATCCACCCGAAGAACACCAGCCAACTGCTAGCGGGTATCTCGATCATCAGGTACAGGCAGCATAACATGCCCAGCACCGGGATCAGCGAATAATTGCGGAAAAAGCTAAACAGCCCGATTGCCCAGGCAACCACCAAAAACACCAGGAACAGTATCTCCTGGTAACCCTCATTACCCACATTGGCGAAGGCGTCGCCGATCCGGCCGCGCGACAATACCGTAAACAGTATCACCAGGGCGGGAACGATCAGCTTACCGTTTATATACGGCAGGTTAAACTTGCCGTCTTTGCTGGCCATCCGCGGCAGCACCAATACGCCGCCGCACACCAGCACAAATGCGAACAGGGTGCCGATACTGGTCAGGTCGGTCATCAGCAGGTCATCGACAAACAACACGGGTATGCCCACCACCATGCCGGAAATAAGGGTGGCATACCAGGGTGTTTTGTATTTGGGATGGATCCGGGAAAAAGATTTGGGCAATAACCCGTCGCGGCTCATGCTCATCCAGATACGCGGCTGCCCGATCTGGAAAACCAGCAACACGCTGGTAGCGGCCAGCACCGCGCTGATGGAAATAAAAGTGCCGACTTTCTTCATATTGATCTTATCGAACACAAAAGCCAGCGGATCGGTTACACCCTCAAAGGCCTTATAATTCACCAGCCCGGTTATCACCAGCGTGGTAACCACATAGATCAGCGTACAGAGCACGAGCGAATAGATCATGGCGCGGGGCATGTCGCGCTGCGGGTTCGCGCACTCTTCAGCGGTAGTGCTGATGGCGTCAAACCCGATATAGGCAAAAAAAACGGCCGATACACCTTTCAGTACGCCTGTCATGCCGTTCGGCAGAAACGGCGTCCAGTTACCGGTAAGATCGTCGGTAAATATGATATACCCGCCTACCAGCGCAATGAATATCAGCACGCAGATCTTGAGCCCCACCATGAAGTTGGCGGTTTTCTTGCTTTCGCTGATGCCAATAAATACCAGCGAAGTGATAATACACACTATGATAAATGCGGGCAGGTTGATGATAAAGGGAATGCCGGCAATTTTCGGCGCCGTATTAAACAGTAAGTCGCCCGTGGGCTGGCCTGCCTGCAGCGCCGCATCGTGCAGGCGTTTTGCCGTGCTGTAGCCGGTCGATAACCAGGCCGGCAGGTCGACGTGAAAAACATTGTGCAGGATGTTGTTGAAATAGCTGCTCCAGCTTATGGCCACCACGATATTGCCGATACAGTATTCAAGGATCAGCGCCCAACCCAGTATCCACGCAATGACTTCGCCAAATGTTACATATGAATACGTATATGCGCTGCCCGACACCGGCACGCGCGAGGCAAATTCGGCATAACAGAGTGCGGTAAAACCGCAGGTGATGGCGGTGATGATGAAAAGCAGTATCACGCCCGGACCGCCGTTAAAAGCGGCCGACCCGATGGTGGAAAAGATACCGGCGCCGATCACAGCCGCAATTCCCATGAACGTGAGATCACGCACCGTCAGCACTTTTTTCATCTCTACGATATGTCCGTCTGAGAGCCCCTGCTCATGGTCGCGGATGATCTTCTCAATAGACTTTTTTCTGAACAGGGAATTCGCCATGCCGTTGATTTGTGGTCAATATAAAGAAGAAAATTAATATTCGCGCTGCAACAGGAAAGCCGCCAGGTCTTCCAGCGGCTTTTTCCGCCGGCTCACCACGGCTACCGCCTCCAGGTGTCGCAGGGCTTTGTCGTAGTATTCGGCTTTGAGCGAACGCGCCCACTGGTCTACCCCGCAGCTCCGGTAAATGGCCAGCACCTGCGCTACTTTATCAGCCGGCTGGCTGCCGAGCAGGGCGGTCAACCGCGCTGCATCATAGGGTGAGGCCGTTTCCAGGGCCTTGATTAACAGGAAGGTTTGTTTATTGGCCAGGATATCACCCCCTACCTGCTTTCCGAATTTTTGGGGATCGCCGAATGCATCGAGGTAGTCGTCCTGCACCTGGAAGGCAATGCCCAGGTTCTTACCAAATGCATAGATGTGCTCCTGGTTACCCTCGCTGGCGCCGCCCAGCACGGCCCCCAACTGCAGGCTGGCCGCC
>JAKPBL010000608.1 GCA_029778965.1 Bacteroidota bacterium | reverse complement strand
CTTCCCTGTACAAGGTAAAACTGTGAGCCGCTGCTGGCCCGCTGAGGGTTTACATCGTCGCCCATGCGGGCTGCTGCCAGCACGCCTTTACGGTGAAACAGCCCCGGCCTGATTTCGGCCGGTATGGTGTAGGGCTTGTCGCCTTCGCCGAGCTCGGTGCTGTCGGCCGCCCGCCTGCTGTTCGGATCGCCGGCCTGGATCATGAAATGATTGATCACCCGGTGAAACAGGATGCTGTCGTAAAATCCTTCTTTGACCAGTTGCAGGAAATTATTGCGGTGCAGCGGTGTTTCATCATACAGCCGCAGCCGGATATCACCCATGCTGGTTTCCAGCAGCACATCTTTGCGCAGGTCTTTTTTTCTAACAGAGCCGCTTATGCGTGGATTGCAGGCCATCGACACAACAACGGCTGCCAGCAGAATGATGCATTGTTTCATTTGAAGCCAATCTTATCGAAATACAATAATACATGGTCCTTGATGAATAACTCCTGTTCGATGGGGTTGTATTCGGGGAGGGCCCTGAGCTGCCGGAAATGCGGCCAGCCGTCGGGATCGGTGCGTTCCAGTTCATAGTAACCGCTTTGCGACAGCAGCGAGCAAACAGCCACGTGCATCAGGTCCTGTTTCTGCTCTTTGCTGAATTTTTCCCGGATCTCGCCAAACTCCTGTATCCCTACCAGGAATAAAATGGTTTCCAGGTCGGGTTTCTTGCCAAAACGCTCTACCAGCCTGGCTTCCAGGTTCCACCACCTTACCTGCAGGTCATCTGCTGCTTTCATGGCGCAAAGATAAACCAGGGGCTTATCTTTGCGCCAAATAATCCATGCGATGTTACTTGTGAATTTTATCCGCCAGCAGGCGGACTATGTGAAAGAAAGATTGTCTGTACGGCATTTCAAACAATTGCAATTGGTGGATGAGTTGATATCGCTGGATGAGTCGCGTCGCAAATGGCAGGTGGAAAGAGACGAACTGCAAAGCAAGGTGAATGCCGCTTCCAAAGAGATCGGCAGCCTGATGCGTACAGGTGATACCGCCGGCGCTGAAAAGCTGAAAGCCGAAGTGGCCGCCTGGAAACAGCAGATGGAAGCCACCGCTGAAATCGATGTGATCGAAAAGCAGATGCACGACATACTGGTGCAGATCCCCAACCTGCCTTCGCCGCTGGTGCCCGCGGGTAAAACACCCGAAGACAATGTAGTGGTGCGTGAAGGGGGTGTTGTGCCGGCCTTTGGTTTTACCGCCAAGCCGCATTGGGACCTCGTGGCGCAGCGCGGCCTGATCGACTTCGAGCTGGGCAATAAGCTGACCGGCAGCGGCTTTCCCGTGTACAGGGGAAAGGGTGCGCGTTTGCAGCGGGCCATGATCCAGTATTTTCTCGACTACAATACTGCAGCGGGTTACCTCGAAGTGCAACCGCCGCTGATGGTGAACGAGGCGTCGGCGTATGGCACGGGGCAATTGCCCGATAAGGAAGGGCAGATGTACCATGCCACGGTCGATAATTTTTACCTGATCCCCACTTCTGAAGTACCGCTCACGAATATCTATCGCGACGAGATCGTAAAAGAAACCGAACTGCCGGTGCGGATGACGGCCTATACGCCCTGCTTTCGCCGCGAAGCGGGCAGCTATGGGAAAGATGTTCGCGGACTCAACCGCCTGCACCAGTTCGATAAGGTGGAGATCGTGCAGTTGGTGCAGCCGGAGAAAAGTTACGAAGCGCTCGATGAGATGGTAGCGCATGTGGAGCGGCTTATCCAATCGCTGGAGTTGCCTTACCGCATTCTTCGCTTATGCGGCGGTGATATGGGCTTCACCTCGGCGCTTACCTACGACTTTGAGGTGTTCAGCGCCGCGCAGGAGAAATGGCTGGAGGTGAGCTCCGTTTCCAATTTCGAATCATACCAGACCAACCGGATGAAGATTCGCCACAAAGATGCCCACGGAAAAACGCAATTGCTGCATTCGCTGAACGGCAGTTCGCTGGCCCTGCCGCGAATCCTCGCGGCCCTGCTCGAGAACAACCAGACCGAAAAGGGCGGAATCCGGATTCCCGCTGCCCTGCATCCCTCCTTGGGCGCCGACAGTATCTGACTTTGACCCGTCGGGTGGCACCTGACGGGTAAACCTGCCCTTCTTTTTTGTAGGCGCAAGGCACGAAAAAAGCCGTCTCACCACTTGGTGAGACGGCTTTTTTCTATTCAGTGGATATGATTACCAGCCTTGTTTGGCAATACCCGCTTTGATGGCGGCGAGTGCTTTTTCTTCGCCCAGCATGGTGGTAAGCTTATTGCCTTTACCGTCGTTTCCCTGGGCCATGTATCCGCCACGCGCTGTTTTTGTGATAACGGCGTCTTTGATCTCTACGCCCTTTTCTTTTGTCTTCACATTGTATGCGGTCAGTTTAATATCAGCCATAACTTTTATTTAGTGGTTAAAAATTCAATTCAACACGGCAAAAACCAGACCCGGTTTTACCCCAATGCTATTTATATGTCAATTTTGGCGTATTTGGCATGAGATTCAATGAATTCGCGGCGGGGCGCCACTTCGTCACCCATCAGCATGCTGAAAATTTCGTCTGCATTGGCTACACTGTCGAGCGTAACCTGTTTCAGGGTACGGGTGTCGGGATTCATGGTAGTTTCCCAAAGCTGCTCGGCGTTCATCTCGCCAAGGCCCTTGTATCGTTGCACGTTCACACTGTCTTCCTTTCCGTTGGCAAATTTTTCCACCCACATCTTGCGATCGTCTTCACCCCAGGCATAGGCCTGGTCTTTCCCTTTTTTAACGAGATAAAGCGGCGGCTGCGCCAGGTAAACATACCCATTCACCACCAGCTCTTTCATATAGCGATAGAGGAAGGTCAGGATCAGGGTCGCAATGTGCGATCCGTCGACGTCGGCATCGGTCATGATGATCAGCTTCTTGTAACGGAGCTTGGCGATGTTCAGTGCCTTGGGGTCTTCGGGTGTGCCCACCGTTACACCGAGCGCGGTGTACATGTTGCGGATCTCTTCGTTCTCATAGATCTTGTGCTCCATCGCTTTTTCCACATTAAGGATCTTACCTCTTAACGGAAGGATGGCCTGGAAGTTCCGGTCGCGGCCCTGTTTGGCGGTGCCGCCGGCCGAGTCTCCTTCGACGAGGAAGAGTTCGCAACGGTCGGGGTCACGGTCTGAACAGTCGGCCAGCTTACCCGGAAGTCCGCCGCCGGTAAGCACTGTCTTCCGCTGCACCATTTCACGGGCTTTCTTCGCCGCCACCCTTGCCTGTGCGGCGAGGATCACTTTCGAGATCACGTTCTTGGCTTCGCGGGGATTCTCTTCAAGATAGGCTTCGAGCACGCGGCTGACCGTGGTTTCCACTACACCGCTTACTTCGCTGTTGCCGAGCTTGGTTTTTGTTTGTCCCTCGAATTGCGGCTCGGGCACTTTCACCGAAATGATCGAGCTCAGTCCCTCACGGAAATCATCGCCTTCCACTTCGATCTTGGCCCTCTCGAACATGCCTTCCTTATCGCCGTAGTTTTTGAACACGCGCGTCAGCGCCCTTCTGAAACCGGTCACATGTGTACCGCCTTCGATGGTGTTGATGTTGTTGACGTAGCTGAAAATATGCTCTTTGAAATCGTTGTTGTAGGTAAGCGCCACTTCAACCGATACATGCGAGCTTTCATCATATCCTTCTACATAGAGGGTATCGGCGATCAACGGCTGGCGGCCGGCTGTTTTGTCGAGCATCTCGACAAATTCAACGATACCGCCTTCGCTGTAGAATTCGACCAGGTAAGGCTGGCCTTCTTCGGTCTTTTCGCGCAGGTCGGCCAGTTGAATGCGGATGCGGCGGTTCAGGTAGGCCAGCTCGCGCAAGCGGGCTTCGAGAATATCACGGTTGTAAACGAGGCTGGTAAAAATGCTTT
>JAKPBL010000585.1 GCA_029778965.1 Bacteroidota bacterium | reverse complement strand
CGACTGGGTTATAACCCCAATATGCGGCCAGCCTCTCACACACTGGAAACAGTGTATGTAGACGAGTCGTACTACCGGCGCGATTCCATTCAGCGGCGGCTCGACAACAAAGAGATCTACGAACAAGCGGAGAAGAAGTTCGTCAGCCGCAGCGGACCCACCGACGGTGTGGGGATAGCGATCAGTCCCGGCTCTTTCTTTTCCAAAAAGAACCAGGAGTTGCGCAAAACCAAGCAACGGTTGGAAGAGGAAGAAGAACAGGCTTATGTCGATTTCCGGTTCAGCGAATCTTATGTGGCCTACCTGACCAAGCTGAAGGGCCAGGACCTGCAGGACTTCCTGCTCACCTACCGGCCTTCGTACAAATTCTGCCGTAAAACTGACAAGCTGAACATGCAGAAATACATCGCGGCCAAACTGGAAGAATTTCACGCCGGCAAGCGGAAAGCCAACTAAGCCTTCATACAGGTTGACAGGAAAAAAACTACCGGAAAATAAAAACCAGCCGGCGCATACGCATCGGCTGGTAAGAGCGGTGAGGGAGGGATTCGAACCCTCGGTACAAGTTTAAGCTCGTACAACGGTTTAGCAAACCGGCCCTTTCGGCCACTCAGGCACCTCACCGAAACCCCATACACCCTGTGCAGGGACGGCAAAATTAAGTACAAAAACGGAAAAAGGAAAAGAAAGTTTGAGGTTTATGGTCTGTGGTTTATGGTTGCTGCCGCGCGTTTAAGAGGCATTAAAAAGGGCAATCTGCTTGATAAGCGGATTGCCCCAGTATTTTAGTGAAAAAACGGCTATTTTAAAGAAACTCTTTCATGTCAGCGACTCAACCAGAAACCACAGACCATAAACCATAAACCGTTAAAGCGCAGCAAGCTGCACTTTCTGCTGCAGTTCCATCACGTTTTCCCTGAATACGTTGTCGGTGTCCATCAGGTCTTTAACGGTTTGGCAGGAATGGATAACAGTGGTATGATCGCGGCCACCGAAATGTTCGCCGATGGTCTTCAGGCTGTTTTTAGTGAAAGACTTGGCCAGGTACATGGTGATCTGGCGGGCTTGTACGATCTCGCGTTTGCGGGTTTTTTGCAGCAGTTTTTCGTACGGCACATCGAAATAGTCGCATACCATTTTCTGAATGGCATCGATCGTGATTTCCTTCGACGAGGTTTTCACAAAGTTACGGAGTACTTTCTTCGCCAAATCGAGGTCTATTTCCCTGCGGTTAAGCGAAGATTGTGCCAATAAAGAGATCATGGCGCCTTCGAGCTCACGTACGTTGCTGTTGATATTGTAGGCCAGGTACTTAACCACTTCTTTCGGCATATCGAGGCCGTCGTTCTTCATCTTTCTTTCCAGTATCTCGATACGTGTTTCGTATTCCGGCACCTGCAGATCGGCACTCAAACCCCAGCGAAAACGGCTCAGCAAACGCTCCTGCACCCCTTCCAGGTCTTTCGGCGCTTTGTCGGACGTCAGTATCAATTGCTTACCGCTCTGGTGCAGGTGGTTGAAAATGGCAAAAAAGGCATCCTGCGATTTCTCCGCCCGGTTGAAGAACTGCACATCATCGATGATGAGTACGTCTATCAACTGATAAAAATGGATGAAATCATTGATCGCGTTGTTGCGGCTATGGTCTACAAACTGGTTGATGAACTTTTCCGAGCTTACATACAATACTACTTTACCTGCATGCAGGCGCTTCACCTCATTGCCGATGGCTTGCGCCAGGTGCGTTTTCCCTAAGCCTACGCCGCCATAGATCACCAGTGGATTAAATGAATTCGCACCGGGTTTCTCGGCGACGGTTTTACCCGCCCGCCGGGCAACGCGGTTCGAATCACCTTCCACATAGCTGTCGAACGTATAAATAGGATTGAGCTGCGGATCTATCTGCATCTTCTTCAAACCCGGAATCACGAAAGGATTCTTTACCGGGTTGTTGATCACCAGCGGAAAATCCATTTCATTATTGGAATAAGTCTTATAGCCCTGGGCGGGTACGTCCATGGTCAAAGGCTTGTTCTTATGGTTTCCGCTGTCTACCATGATGCGATATTCCAGTTGCGCGTCTTTACCCAATACGCGGCGAAGTGTCTTTGCCAGCAGGCTTACATAATGCTCTTCGAGGTACTCGTAAAAAAACTGACTCGGTACCTGTATCACCAGTATATTGGTTTTGAGCTCTACGGGCCGGATCGGTTCAAACCAGGTTTTGAAATGCTGCCACTCAACGATATCCTTAATGATCTCCAGACAACTATTCCAGACAGTATCTAAGGTTTTGGTCATTCGAATCGTTCAGTTTACAGTGTGATTTCTTTGTCTAAAAAAATATATCGTGGGAGGGCGAATATCAAATAAAAGTCTGGAAAAAAAAATTTTGTTAACTGGATTTTTTGCCAACCAAAACGCTGTGCGCGGCTTCCAAATTTTTATCCTTATTCGCTGTAAAAACATAGTCTAAACGGCCAAGAATGATGCCGGCCCAACCTACCTGGTTCACTATAACGTCGTTACCGGATTTATTCTTGTAACTGAGGGGTTTATCGAAAAAAGTATGCGTATGTCCGCCGATGATCAGATCAATATGTTCCGATTCCGCCGCCAGTATCTCATCGCTTGGTTTACCACCCTCCTTGTATTTATACCCAAGATGTGACAGACAGATGACCATATCGCAGCCTTCTTTCTTCTTCAGGTCTGCCGCAACCCGGCTCGCCTGCACAACGGGATCAAGGTATTTCGTGGCGCCGAACAAATTATCAGGTACTAACCCTTTCATCTCGATGCCTACGCCGGTAATGCCGATCTTAAGCGCGCCTTTCCGGATGATCGTATAGGGAATCGTTTTATGCTCCAGCGGCGTTTGGGTAAAATCATAATTGCACAGCAGCACCGGGAACCGGGCGTGCTGCAATTGCGTGGCGAAATTCTCCATGCCGGCGTCAAAATCATGGTTACCCATGGTACAGGCATCATACCCCATCATGGTCATGGCTTTCATTTCGGGCTCCCCTTTGTAAAAATTGAAAAAGGGCGTGCCCTGGAAAATGTCGCCGGCATCAAGTAAAAGTACGTGACCGCCTTCGGCGCGGATGGATTCGATCATTTTTGCACGCGCCGCCACGCCGCCCAGTCCCTGGTTGCGGCTTCCATCCATCGGGAATGGTTCCAGGCGGCTGTGCACATCATTGGTATGCAAGATCGTCAGTCGCCGGTTGCGCGCCTCTGCGGCGACCGCTTGTTGCAATAAGGCGTCGCCTGTCAATACGGCACCGGTTGCCAGCGTGGAACGTTTTATAAAATTTCTTCTATCGAGCATGGCTCACCCTGTTTTCAATACCGGCGGACAATTTTTCGCCCCGGTCGTTTAACATCGAAAAATAATGGATCAACGCATCGCGTACCAGAAAGCCCCTGTTCTCCTGCGGAATGGATTGCAGCATAAAACTGTCATCTCCTCCATTGGCTATATAGTCGCTGTTCGCAATGGTATATATGCGCTGCGCCTCGAGCGGCGCTCCGCCCACCACCACATTGGTCGCCCTGTTGTTCTGTATAACAAAAGTCAGGCCCTTTACCGGCCATCCGCCGCGTGCGGCGATATTATCCAGGAACTGCTGCAACACGGCGCCGCTCACCTGCTGCAGCACCAGCAGGTTGTCGAAGGGCATCATCTCGAAAACGGTATTCAGCGTTACCGGCCCCGCGGGCAATTGCTGCAGCCGGATGCCGCCATAATTCACGAAAGCGGCATCGATCTTTTTTCCGAACACCCGTTCGGCCTCGTAATAGCTGGCATCGGCCATCAGGTTGCCCAGGGTGCATTCAGGTAATTTTTTTTCCAGTGTTATCGCCGCTACCGCAATCACTTTTGTCATTACTTTTTGAACACTGTCGGCATAAGGTTGCACCATGGCCGCCACGGCGGCAGACGGAGGCGCATCCCGTTGTACACGGAGCTGCTCATAATAAAGCGAAGATGCCTGGTAATGTGTTTTACAACCCGATGATACAGCCAGAAAAACGCCAAGGGAAATGCAAACAGTAATGGATCGGAGGGCTGTCATAGCGCAAAAAGGTACGCAAAAATAAGCAGCCTTCCGCAACAAATGCGTCGCTGCTGTACCTTCGGGGGCCGATCATGCAAAAAAAGATTACGCTGCAAGTCAGCCCTGCCGAAGCGGCCGATCCCGTGGCATTGAAGCACCTGGTGGCGGCCACGGTGAACGAAAAACCTTCGGCCGTTACGGGTTTCCGCTTGTGTAAACGCTCGATCGACGCCCGCGGCCGCCAGGTAAAGATCAACCTCACGCTCGAAGCAACCATTGCCGCGCCTTTCGTGGAACAGGCGCTGCCGGTAGTGCATTATCCCGATGTGCGCACCGCCCCGCAGCAGGTGGTAATTGCCGGCGCGGGTCCCTGCGGACTTTTCGCCGCCTTACGGCTGATAG
>JAKPBL010000574.1 GCA_029778965.1 Bacteroidota bacterium | reverse complement strand
ACGCTCGTGGCGAATGGCGGGAACGGTTACATACCCGGCGATAAACGCGGCACGGCAACCAATAACGACGCTTACTACCATATCGGTTTCAAAATAAACTTCCGGCTGGCAGGTGGCGACGAAGGATACAAGAACATGAAATGCCCTACCCTGCGCTTCTAGTTACCACTCCTGTTTATAAATCAGCGCTTTATTTAAAATCCGTATAGATGAAGCGAAGCAACCAACCTATGACCACCCTGGTATGCCTGCTAACGGCAGCCGGCAGCGTATCCCTGTACACGGGGCATGCGGCCTCCATCGCATACCTGGCGCCCAAAGACAGCATTATCATCCAGAAGCAAAACATAAACAATAAACACCTGATACGTCTTTACACCAACGCCTCCCAGCAAGCGCTCTTCTTTTCTGTAGAAGGAGAAGAAGGGAAAAGCTACCAATTGTTGTTGTTCCGGGAAAAGGGAAAACTAATAAAACAGAGCAAGGTAAGAAATCGCGAAACAGCCGTGGTGGGCAGGCCCGACAAAGGGAACTACTACTATGAAGTTATTACTGGCGACAACCGCATAGAAAGCGGCACCATCGTTGTTCAGTAACACCTTACCACCAATAAGCGGCAGGGATATTGGTAAAGTCTGATATCCGGTTCTTGAAACCTGATCCGTTCCCTATTCTTGTTGTACCCTTTCTAAAGATTTTATTGATTCCCTGCCAACGCTTATTGGACTAAAAAAATACTGATAATCCAGTGTCCTCAACGGCCGGCGGCGAAGAGCTGCCGGCCGTTTGTTTTTTTGTTTTCCCGCAGAGCGGGCGTTTTTTTGTTTCCCGCAGAGAGTGGCATTTTTATTTCTCGCAGAGAGCGGCGTTTTTGTTTCTCGCAAAGACCGCAAAGGAGCAAAGACGCAAAGGAATTGTTTATTGATTCAGTAGTCCTCTTTCTCACGTAGCGTGCAGAGGAACAGAGCTAGTATGAGTGAGTAGCTTTCACGCGAATAACTAAGGTGGATTATTCACAAACAACAGCAAATATTTGAGGCTTTATTTTGCCCTGGGAATGTATTAAGCCTTTGCGTCTTTGCTCCTTTGCGGTCTTTGCGAGAAACAAAAACGCCGCTCTCTGCGAGAAATAAAAACGCCACTCTCTGCGAGAAACAAAAACGCCACTCTCTGCAGGAAAACAGCAACGCCCGCTTCGCGTGAAGCAGCGCCCGTTGCCAGGTGCAGCGGCCGCATAACCCTATCTCCCCATCCAGCCACCATCAACATTCAATACCGTACCATGCACATAAGCGGCGGCATCGCTGCTTAGAAAAACAACGGGGCCCGCCAGGTCTTCGGGACTGCCCCAGCGCCCCGCCGGTATGCGGTCGAGGATCGCTTTATTTCTTTCGGGATCGTTTTGCAACGCGCGGGTGTTGTCGGTAGCGAAATAGCCGGGTGCTATGCCGTTGACGTTGATGCCCGCACCCGCCCATTCATTGGAAAATGCTTTTACCAGCCCGGCCAGCGCCGATTTGCTGGCTGTATAACCCGCCACCCGGATACCGCCCTGGTAAGAAAGCATGGAACAGATAAAAATAATCTTACCGCTGCCGCGCGCCAGCATACGCGTACCTATTTCACGCGATACAATAAACTGCGCATGCAGGTTCACCTGCAGCACAATATCCCAACTTTCGTCATCGTGCTCCTGCAATGGTTTGCGAATAATGGTGCCGGCATTGTTAATGAGTATATCAACGGGCGGCAATTCATCGAGTTGCCGTACCATTCGGTAAATAGACGAGCGGTCGCCCAGGTCGCAGTTAAGCGAAGTAAACCGCCGGCCTTTGGCTTTCACCGCAGCAGCAGCGTTGTCGCAGTCGCGCCGCGCCACGCCGATGATGTCAGCGCCGGCGCCGGCCAGCGCCACAGCCATGGCGCTGCCGAGACCGGCGCTGCAGCCCGTTACGAGGGCTGTTTTACCTTCCAGATCAAATCGTTTATCGGCCCCTGT
Source organism: Bacteroidota bacterium (assembly GCA_029778965.1). Classification (GTDB taxonomy): domain Bacteria; phylum Bacteroidota; class Bacteroidia; order Chitinophagales; family Chitinophagaceae; genus Flavihumibacter. The sequence goes on along the minus strand of JAKPBL010000574.1, from coordinate 47 downwards.
CATCTGTTTCATTTTAGTAGCATGTTGCTCCTCTGCCGGTCGGGCCG
>JAKPBL010000567.1 GCA_029778965.1 Bacteroidota bacterium | reverse complement strand
GTCATTCCCTTCATTTCGTCGGGCGTGAACAGTTTGTCGAAACTGGCTTTTCCGAAATCGGCGTACGTAAGGAATCGCTTTTTGATAAAGGGCAGTTGTTCCACCACATCATCCCGGTTGTGCGCCGTGAATTCTTTTAACTGCCCGTTCGCATTCTCTTTCAGGTAGAGCGTGACCAGGCATTGGGTGGTACCCTGCTTGTAAAAGTCTTTCGCGTAAATGGATACGGGATATTGAGCGCTGGCTTTGTAAAAAGAATTTTCGCCCAGGTTGCCGACAATAAAATCGTCATCGCCATCGCCATCGAAATCGCCTGTTACGATACTGTTCCACCAGCCGGTCTTATCTGCCAGGCCGCTGTTGGCAGTGGCGTTGCTGAACTTACCCTGCTCATTGTGCAAAATAGTTATCGGCATCCACTCGCCTGCCAGCACCAGGTCGGGCCATCCATCCTTGTCGTAGTCGGCCCATACCGCGTCGCACAACATGCCGATATCTTTCAGGTCTTTCGCGATCGAATCGGTTACATCGGTAAACAGCAGCCGGCCGTTCTTCGTATCATTCCGGAGTAACTGACCCGATACGGCTTTGGGATAGTTCCAGGGATAACAGCGACCGCCGATGAACAGGTCGAGGTCGCCGTCTTTGTCGAAGTCGGCCACGCGCACCACCGATTTGCTATTGTGGTTCGGGGGAATAGCCGCCGCGGCAACGGTGAATTGTCCGCGACCGTCATTGATCAATAGTTTGTCCTGGTAAGCCGCCGTGCCCGGCGCGGCTTCGTTACTTCCATAAGCCAGGTACATATCGAGGTCATGGTCACCGTCGGCATCGAACAGGGCGATGCCGGTCACTTCGTGGTCGAGGTCACCGGCGGCAGCGAATAATTTTTTCTGTTCGAATTTTCCCGACGGTTGCTGGAATAAAAGAAGCGGGCTGCTGCCAAAAGACGCGCCGATCACCAGATCATCCAGTCCGTCGTTATTAAGATCGCCGGTCGCAATGGCAGGCGTATATTCCGACAACTTGTGCGGGATCAGCTTTTGCACATTGAAGTCGATAAAATCCGTTTCACGATGCACATAGTGCAACGCCACCGAATCGGTGATGTCTTTGAACAACGCCGCCGAATCAACCATTGGCTGTCGCCAGTCGTATTTTGCCGATGCCTTCTGGTAGTCGAGCTGCAGGGTTTGGTCTGCGGGTACGCGGGTAAGTACCTGCTTCTGCTGGTCGGGCCAGATCACCAGCACGGAATCGAGCTGTTTTATATTTCCCAATCCGAAATGCAGGGTCTGCTGAACCGTGGATAGGAACCCGCGATACGGACTGTTCTCTATCACCTGTTTTTGGTTGCCGTAATAAATTTCAACCCAGGCGCCGAGTGCCTGGCGATTCAGCGAATCGCCCGAAAGCCGGACAGCCAGGAAATGCGTGCTGTCGTTCGTCTTGTCTTTTACATGATTTTCGTACAAAAATGCTTTGTCGTTGATATTGCTGACCACCAGGTCGAGATCGCCGTCGTTGTCAAAATCGGCATAGGCGGCGCCATTGGAAAACGACAGCTCCTTCAATCCCCACTCGGTGGTCATATTGTCAAAACCAAGCTGTCTGTTGTTGCGAAAAGCGTAATTCCTGATGCGTACTTCGGGAATAGCGGCCAGTACTTCGCGCTTGCTCTTGTTGGCAAAAGATTTTTCGCGGAAGGCCATGAAATCATGATCGGTCAGGTCTTTGGGAAAACCATTGGTGATAACGATATCGCGCCAGCCATCATTATTGAAGTCCTGCACTACCGGCGCCCAGCTCCAGTCGGTCGACGATATCCCCGCATAAAAAGCGAGATCGGCAAAAACCGGTTCGCCGATGCTGTCGTTGCCATTTACACGAGGGCCCTGATTTACCTGCAGGGTGTTGCGTACATACTGGTACTGGTAACCGTAAAAATCATTGTTCTGGTAGGTCAGGTAGTTATACCCCGACATCAATACTTTTTTCCGGTAGTTGTCGGCGGGATCCATGTCCATCTCCACCAGGTCGGCAAGTCCGTCGTTGTTGATATCGATCATATCACTGCCCATGCCGTTGGCCGAGGTATGTTTGAAATAGGAAGCCGAGCGGTCGGTGAAGGTGCCGTCGTGGTTATTGATGTAAAGAATATCGTTTGACAAAAAATCGTTGGCAACAAAAATATCTTTCCAGCCATCGCGGTTTATATCGGTGATGCAGGCGCTGTGCCCATATCCTTCGATGGTGATGCCGGCTTCTTTCGACACATTGGTAAAATGAGCATGCCCGGTTTTGTTTCCGTCGTTGCGGTAGAGACGGCCGGTGCTGGGCCAGGAGCCATCGGTGATCGGCTTGCGGTAAGCGGACGGGTTGCTGTTTTCGACGATCTCATTGACGGTGATGTAGACATCTAGGTCGCCGTCGTTGTCGTAGTCGAAAAATGAAGCCATGGTTGAATGCGAATCGTCGTCGAGGCCATAAGCAGCCGCTTCTTCCGTAAATACCGGAACGCCTGCTTCATTATTTCCCTGGTTGATATAGAGTAAGTTTTTGCGGCGTTCGGGATCGGCATAAATAGTCGCACATACGTAGATATCCGGTTTGCCGTCGTTGTTGATATCAACCACCGATACACCGCGGCACCACTTGCCATTGCCGTTTACATTGGCCGTTGCCGTGATGTCTTCGAACTTCATGCCGCCTTTGTTGAGATAGAGCTGGCAGGGAACCTGGTTACCCGCGAAATAGATATCGGGCAGTCCGTCGTTATTGAAATCGCCGATACCCACCCCCGCGCCATTGTACATATTGGTTACATCGAAAGGGTTGATGGTATCGTTCTCGGTGATGCGATTGTCGAAACTGATCGCCGACTGCTGCACGGGCACCAACTCAAACAGCGGATGTTTGGTGTTGCAGGCGATTGCCAGGCAGGCAAGGCACACTATAACTGGCCGGTACATTTGCATTTAACTAAAAATATGGCGATAAATCTAAATAAGTTAGCTTTGCCAAAAATTAAATACCTGCGCATGAAAAAGTTTTTGGCTATTCTGACAATTACCGCTGCCATGGCTGCCTGTAACAACGCGGCTGAGCAAAACGAAACGCCGGTTGATACTGTTGCTGCTACCCCGGCTACGCCAGCACCCGATACTACTGCCGAAGCGGCCGCTCCTGCAGCGCCGAAAGACAGCCTGATGCAATTTAAGGAAGGCAAAGTAATGATTGTTACAGCCGGCACCTGGTCTGCCCTGTCTGCACCGGTAACCACCAGCAATGGACGTGTGGTGAAGCCCAACGGCGAAGTTTCCAAAGGCGGTAAAACCCGTAAGCTGGAAGAAGGCATGATGATCGATAAAGACGGTCAGATGACTGATAAAGACGGAAAACCGCTGGATACTACCGGTTGGTAATGATACAATCGTAATAGAGAAAGCCGGACCTGTTCCGGTTTTTTTTATGCAATCAGGGAGCAGGTAAAAACTTTTTTGCGTTTGGCTGGAAGTTTTCCCAGGAATGCCAGAATTCATTGTAAGCCTGTACCGGCCGGAGGCGTTCGCCTTTCAACGGGCCGGCTATGCAGACCCCGTCCATATTCCAGGTGGAATGGGTGTTGATATCACTGAACTGTTCGTCGGCAATGTCTTCATTGAATTGAAGTACAGCTCCCTTCAGGCGGCGGTCATATACGTGGAAGGACACCGTATCGGCTTCCATGGCCAGCAGAATGGGCAGGGCGCGCACGGAGTCCTGGATCATTCTTTTTTTGACCAGTTCATTCCAGTCATAAGCCATCGCCGTATTGTCGTTTTTCACGCCCACGATCCATGATTTCGGTTGCCACGACTGCCGGTTTCTCTTCACGAGTTCGCTTTGCATGGTACCCCTGTCATAGTCTTCCAGCCGGAAATAACGTTCCTCGTATAAGGAATCGGGCGCCATTACCAGGGAATTGGGATGGCGGCGCATCCAGGCCTCGGCCGTCATTTGTTCCGAAGCAATTTCGGTAAGATGCTGCCCTTTCAGCGGACCGGCAATGGCCAGTCCATTGGCCTGCTGCCACCAGGTTTTGGTCGTATTGTCTTCAAAAACAGCATTGAAATGATCCATGCCGACCAGCCTGAACGATTCATGCCGGCCGTTGACCAGCGTGCTGTATGCGCGACCAGTGCGGCATACGGTGCAATAGGTGATTACGAGGGGCTGATTGCCCACGGTATCTACAACCTGGTGGTGATAACCGATCAGTTGAATGGGGTAGGCTTTTGCTTCACCGTTCAGCACTACGCCAATCACGAGTTTGTTTTTTTCGGCTGTTTGCGCAATGGGGAGAAAAGCGCGATTGCCGGGCTGGTAAAATATCTTGTCTGCCGGAAGGCGTTCGTTAAACAGCACCAGCAGCACGATGTAGGTAACCCAGGCGAACACCATTCCGGTCTTTTCCCAGGTGCGGCCTTTTTTAAACACCCGAATGGATACGCTGCCCGCCACCAACAGGGCCAGCCATCGTATCCAGGTTATATTTGCTTCAATCCGGTAAGCAAGCTGAATAGTATCGGTTTGCTGACTACCGGGGAAAGGCATTACAAAATATACGCGAAGAATTTCTGCGAAGCAGATACATAGGAAAAAAACGACAAAAAGCACCCTGCTCAAAGCAAGGGGCATCTTTCTCCCCAAAGAAAAAGAGGGGCTGGTTTTCAGCGAGTATATGGCAACAGCAATTTGCTTCACAGTCGTTTTGGATCCAACGTCGTTGTCAATATACAAAAAAACCTATACGTTTCATACAAAACTTTCTATGCCGCTTGACTCCAAAGGGCGGCGGCTCTTTTTTGAACACACTGCCGCGGCCGACGGGCAGTGGTATAAAGCCTGGCAATAGGAAAGGCTTGGGCTGGCGACTGCTGGCAGCCAGTCGCTTTTAACCCGCTTCAAATGCGTAAACTTGCAGTTTATTACAGGAATGACGACCGACGAATTGTACATGCACCGTTGTCTCAACCTGGCCCGCCTGGGTGCTGGTCGGGTGGCGCCCAACCCGATGGTAGGCGCCGTGCTGGTGCACGATAACCGCATCATCGGCGAAGGTTTCCACGAGGTATATGGCGAAGCCCATGCCGAGGTCAATTGCTTTGCGTCGGTAAGCGAGGCCGACAGGCCTCTTATCACACAGAGCGTCCTGTATGTATCGCTCGAGCCCTGCGCGCATTTCGGCAAAACGCCGCCCTGCGCCGACCGTATTATCCGGGAACGGGTGCAGCGGGTAGTGGTGGGCTGCCACGACCCCTTTCCGGCCGTCGACGGCAAAGGCATCGAAAAAATTACAGCCGCCGGGATCGACTGCACAGTAGGGGTGCTGGAGAAAGAATGCATCGACCTCAACAAACGGTTTATTTGTTTTCACGAGAACAAAAGACCGTATGTTATACTCAAGTGGGCCGAATCAGGCGACCGGAAAATCGCCGCTGCAGGAAAGAAACAAACCGCTATCAGCCACCCGCTGACCAACCGGCTGGTACATCGCTGGCGCAGTGAAGAAGCAGCCATTGCTGTGGGCAGTGGAACCATATTGACAGATAATCCTTCGCTTACCACCCGGCTATGGCCCGGCAAAAATCCTGTTCGGGTCGTTTTTGATCGTATGGATAAAGTGCCGCCTGCCGCCAAGGTTTTCGACGGCGAAGCAGCCACCATTCACCTGACAGGTCAGACTGCGACCCTGCCCCAGGCAATGCGCCTGTTGCACGAAAAAGGCATTGGCTCCCTGCTCGTGGAGGGCGGAACCATATTGCTGCAAGCCTTTATAGACAGTGGCCTGTGGGATGAAATGCGCATCATCAGGAACGATGGTCTGCTGCTGCCCGGCGGATACGATGCACCGGCACTCCCTGCAATGATCAATTATAAAACGGAATCGGCCGGCACCGACAGGATATATTATTATCATGGCTGAAAGAACACACTACAATTGCATTGATAAAACGGGAGAGGCGCAGTTTGCCGACCGGGGCAGCAAGTTTATCGGTTATGCTTTCCCGGTAGAAAGTACCGACGGGTTTAAGGCGCAGATGGAAAAAATCAAAAAGCTACATCCCAAGGCCAGCCATTATTGCTTTGCGTATCGTATCGGCGCCGACAACAACCTGTTCAGGGCGGGCGATGACGGCGAGCCTGCCGGTTCTGCCGGCAAGCCGATCCTGGGGCAGATCGACAGTCGCGAACTGACCAATACCGGCGTGGTGGTGGTTCGTTACTTCGGCGGCACGTTGCTGGGCGTACCGGGATTGATCAATGCGTATAAGAATACCGCTTCGCTGGTGCTGCAGACCATTCCCGTACAGCAAAAGCAGGTAGAAAGGCCTTACCGCCTGCAATTCGACTATACCCTTATGAATGAGGTGATGCAGGTGCTGAAACAGTGTAATTGCAGCATCCGGCAACAGGAGGTACAGTTGTTTTGCCTGTTTACGGTAGGTGTTCCCGTTAGCCGGCTCGACGAAGTACTGTACCGGTTCAAAGACCTGCACCAGGTGGATGTGCAGCCTGCCGGCTGATTATT
>JAKPBL010000114.1 GCA_029778965.1 Bacteroidota bacterium | reverse complement strand
GTAATCGCAAGTCAGCGCAAGAAAACAGTTCACTGCCAAAGGGCCGTGTATTGGCATTGAGGCCGCAAAAAAATACCCGACGGGTATTTTTTTGCGGCCTTTGCTCCTTTGCTCCTTTGCGGCCTTTGCTCCTTTGCGGTCTTTGCGTGAACCAAAGCCAAATCGTTGCGTGCGCCGAAGCCGCTATGGGAAAATACCCAGCTCGGCATAGCTGGTCGCCACCTTATTGATCGCTACTACGTAGGCGGCAGTACGCATATCGGGGATAGTACTGTTGTTGTGCCAGCAGTCGATGATTTCGCGGGTGGCGGTGATCATGGTTTCTTCGAGGCCGGAATACACCAGGTCCACTTCATCGGCGCCATGCTCGATAACGCTTTTGGTGGCGCTGCTCACTTTTTTGCCGGTCAGCTCTTCGATCTGGTTGAGGATATTCTTATTCTGGTTTTCGGTGAATCTTTTCTCCAGGCGGCCATAACGCACGTGGCTCAGGTTCTTCAGCCATTCGAAATAGGAAACGGTTACACCGCCGGCATTGAGATACATATCAGGTACCACCAGTACGCCTTTGGCAGCGAAAACCTCGTCGGCCTCGGGGGTCAGCGGGCCGTTGGCTGCTTCTCCGATGATCTTTGCTTTAATGCGCGGCGCATTTTCGCCGTTGATCACATTTTCGAGTGCGGCAGGGATCAGGATATCGCATTCGAGCTCGAGCGCTTCGGTCGATTTAACAATATTGGTAGCGCCCGGAAAATTCAGGATAGAACCGGTTTTCCTGCGATGCTGGAATACTTCTTCCTCGTTCAGTCCGTCGGGATTGGTGATAGCACCTTCATATTCGGCAATGGCGATCACTTTGGCGCCGCCTTCGCGGAAGAACTTCGCAGCATGGTAACCCACGTTACCCATTCCCTGTACCACCACGGTTTTGTTTTCAACACCCAGGGGCAGTTCCAGCTTCTTCATTACATCGGGGATATTGCACACTTCGCGGATGCCGAAGAAAACACCCAGCCCGGTGGCTTCGCGGCGACCGCGTACCCCGCCCTGTGTAACCGGCTTACCCGTAACACAGCCCAGGGCGTCTATTTCGCCGGGTTTCATACTGAGATAGGTGTCGAGTATCCACGCCATTTCCCGCTCGCCCGTACCATAGTCGGGTGCAGGCACATCGGTGCCGGGTCCGATGAAATTCTTCTTGATCAGCTCATGGGTATAGCGGCGGGTGATCTTTTCCAGCTCATAAGGGGTGTATTTTTTGGGGTCGATGCTGATACCGCCCTTGGCGCCGCCAAAAGGAACATTCACGATGGCGCATTTGTAGGTCATCAGTGCGGCCAGGGCCATTACCTCGTCGAGGTTAACCGAAGTAGCAAAGCGGATACCTCCTTTGCAAGGGGTTTTATGGTGCGAATGCTGAACGCGATAGGCTTTGATGACTTCTATCTTGTCTCCGATCTTTACCGGGAAGTGCATCCGGTAAACCGAGTTGCATTGCTTGATCTGTTCCAGGATACCCGGATCCCATTTGGTGAATTGTGCGGCCTTGTCAAAACTCCTTTCCACAGCTCCAAAGAAGCTGTATTCGTGTTGTGCGGACATAGCTGGTAGGTTTTTGAAATTGTTTTATATGTGTTTAAGCAATCGAAAACGGGGTTATTTCTTTTCCAGCGCCGATATCTTGCGGTCGAGGCTGATCAGGTAAATGAACAGGCCTGCCAGTATGGTGAATACCACGGCCACCACCACCCATATCTTGCCGCTGGCGCGAAGACCGTCTGCCATCTGAATGGGTTCATCGGGCATCTGCGCCACGCCGGGAAGGCAAAGGCAGAGCAGCAAAATGCAGGGCAACGTTGCAAAATAAAGTTTACGCATGTTGTAGTTTTTTTTCTTCCAGCATCTTTACCCGGATGCGGAGGGTTGTGATCCAGACGCCCAGCAGGGTCCACCCCGGTACGGCCAGGGGCCAGAATATGATCCGCATCCTTACGTCGGCGTCTTCGGTATTAAAGGCAGGGTTGCCCATGCCGCCGGGATGCAGGCTTTCCAGCAGCCGCGGAATGACCCAAAGGGTAGGGATCAGCATAAAGAAGGCAAATACGTTGTACACGGCGCTTACCCGGGCTCTTTTGTCGATGTCGGTCAGCGAGCCCCGCAGCACCAGATAGGCAAGGTAGATCAGCAAGGCAATGGCGGCGCCGGTTTGCTTGGGGTCGTTGCTCCAGGCCTTGCCCCAGGTATAATTGGCCCAGATCATACCGGTTACCAGCCCGAGAATGCAAAAAACGATTCCGGAAAAAGTGTATTCTACCGCGTAGACATCGTATTTGAGGTTGCCCGTGCGCAGGTATTTAATGGCATTGACCAGGGCTACCGTGAACAGCACCATCATGGCAAACCACATGGAAACATGGAAGTACAGGTTCCGGATCGATTCGTTGATAATGGGTTTTGCCGGTACGCCGCCGATAAACCCGGCCACGGCGAGGGCAAGTAACTGTATGATACAAAGTATTTTCCACCAGGAGAGACGCATAAGCTGAGATAAGTGCTGCAAAATTAGGGGAAAGCGGGCACATCAGTCTTTCCACAAAAACGGGAACAGGATCAGGGCCAGCACCACTACGGCGGCGTCGAGACCTGCCAGTAGTAAAACCATCTGCGGCAGGCTGTTTTGCAGCACCTGGCTGAAAGCGGTGTTAGACAGCTTCATCAGCAGAAGCAGTTGCGTGATCACCAGGGGGAAACCCAGTATGGCCATCATCGCAGCATTCTGCTGGGCGCGGGCGGCAATGGCGCTCAAAAAAGTGAATACCAGGCTCAGCCCGAAGCCTCCGAACAGCGAAATGGCCAGAAACCGGAGCCCGGCCCTGACGGGGTTACCCAGCAAAAGGCTGAAAAGCAGCCAGCACAAAACGCTCAACAGGGCCATGAGCAGGGTATTGAACAACAATTTGGACAGAATGAACTCGCGGGCGCCCGCCAGCGAATAATAATACAGCATGCGCCCGCGGTTCTCCTGCAGAAAGCTTTTGGCAACGCCGTTTACGCAAATGAAGAGTTGGATCATCCAGAAGAGGCCGTTCCATACATGGTCTTCCGGCTGTCCCATCGCCAGGTACAGCACAAATACCGTACTGGCCACATACAGCAATATGCCGTACAGGCTGTACTGCTGCCTGAACTCAAGCAATATGTCTTTCCGGAGAAGGGCGAAGATCTTTTTCATGGCTATTCTGGATCGTGGAAACATTTGCGGCAGCGCGGCTCATAGCTGTCTTTTTCACCCAGCAGGAACTGGTTCCCGTGCGGAATTTTCCGGTAGCTGAAGCTGGCGATGTTTCCACACTTCATACAAATGGCATGCAACTTGGTGATATAGTCTGCTTTGGCCAGCAAAAAGGGCATTTGCCCGAACGGCCGCCCCTGGTAATCCATATCCAACCCGGCTACGATCACCCTTATCCCGCTGGCAGCCAGTTGATCGCATACAGTTGGTAGCTGGTCGTCAAAGAACTGGGCTTCGTCAATGCCGACAACGTCTACGTTCTGTGCCAGAAGCAGCATCGACTGGGCGCTTTCGACAGGCGTGGAAGGAATAAACGAGTCGTCGTGCGATACGATATTGGTGTTATCGTACCGGGTGTCGATGGCCGGCTTGAAGATTTCCACCCGCTGGTTGGCGATCCGGGCCCGTTTCAGGCGACGAATCAGTTCTTCGGTTTTGCCTGAAAACATAGAGCCGCAGATCACTTCAATCCAGCCCTGCCGATTCTTGTGCCATATAGGTTCAATGAACATGTAAAACGATGAACTTTTCTGTAACTTTATGAAATCCAATACGAACCCAAAGGTATCACAACGAATGGAAAACGTACAAGCGCTGGTAGACAAATTGCAGGAGCAGGTCCGGCAATCGGCAGATGCGGTTGCTATGTTGGAAACGGTACAACGGCTGCAGCACCTGTTGCAGCAGCATGCCCGTTACGCGCCGCCCGCTGCGCCCGTTGCCCGGCCCCAAAGCAAGGTGGCAGTCGTAATGCCGGGTAACAGCCCGGCGCGACCCGTGGAAATACCGGCAACGCCGGTGGCTGCCGCACCCGCCACCCAACCGGTGCCTGCACCCGCGCAGCCTGAACCCCGGCATGCCGAGCTGCCTGAACGGGAAAAAGCGCCTTCGCACGATTGGCTGCAGAACCTGATGCAGGAAATTCCCACGCTGGCACACCAAACGGAGATCAGGGAGTTGAACGAAGTGATGGGCAACCGGCAGTCTGCTTCAATGAACGACAAGCTGAAACAAAATGCCGTGGAAGTTGCCGAAGTACTGAAGCGTGAGCCGGTACGCGACCTTAAAAAGGCCATTGGCATCAATGACCGTTTTGTGTTTGTCAACGAACTCTTCAGGGGTGATGAGGTGATGTACGAGCGCAGCATCAAAACCATCAATGCCTTTCATGTGCTGCAGGAAGCGGAGTTCTGGATAGAGCGGGAACTAAAGCTGAAGCTCGGCTGGGACGATTCAAAAGAGGCCGTTCGTCATTTTATTCAATTGGTCAGAAGGCGGTTTTCTTCGATGTAATCCATTATTTTTTGGGTGGCGCCGGTATGGCTGCGCACGAAGTCTGCGGCGGCCCGGCCCGACTGCTGCCTGCGGCTGGCATC
>JAKPBL010000507.1 GCA_029778965.1 Bacteroidota bacterium | reverse complement strand
CCCACGTCTCCCTGGGCCATACCGACCACGGCCGCCAGTACCAGCAGGGCAAGAATATCAGTGATCATGGTACCGCCTACTGTAATATTCACCGCCTTATTCCGCGAAACCCCGAGCTTACTCACCAGCGGGTAAGCGATCAGTGTATGTGATGAAAACAGGCTGGCAAACAGCAGGGAACTCAATGAAGAAAAGCCAAGCAGATAAACGGCCGCTAGGTAACCGATCATAAGCGGCAGTATAAATGTGTACATGCCAAAAGTGAGGCTTTTCCATTTGTTCTTTTTGAAATCGCCCATATCGATCTCCAGGCCTGCCAGGAACATGATGTAGAGTAATCCTGTGGTGCCCGTCACCACGATACTGCTATCACGCGCCAGGAGATTGATACCATGCGGGCCGACAACAGCGCCTGCTATGATAAGGCCCAGCAAATGCGGCACTTTTATTTTATTCAGCAGCAGGGGCGCGCCGAGAATAATAATAAGTAATACCAGGAACCTGAGCACCGGATCTTCCAGTGGAAATGAAAGGTGCTGAATATTCAATAGAACCATCCCTTATTTTTTTACCACACGATCCAGCTCAACCGTGAAACGAGCGCTGCATTTATCGTCAATAGAAATCAGCCTGCTACCACGGATTTTCTTTTCGCCGATATCCGCCAGCACCACCTCCATCTTTACCAGTCTGCCTGCCGACGAATCGGTTTGAAACTGCATCCTGATCTGGCTGCCGTCATAGGTGGCAGTATATACACGAACCAGCCTGTTATTGCTGATCACCTTTGTAAGCAGTTCTGTCGAATCAGTACTGAACTCCCAGGTATCTGTTCGCTGATCACCCACCACATAGTCCTGGCAACCCGATTCAACACAAATCACTTTACTGCTCCACTGTCCTGCAATAGCTGCGGGCCAGATACTGCTTATAGCTGTATCATGTCCGCTTACCTGAAGAACACTGTCGCGAAACCGAACCAGTGCTTTATATTCATTTTCGCGCAATGCAAATTGCTTTTCCTTCTCCAGCAGCGCGTTTTCGCGTTGCTGCAATGCAACCTCTTGCCGGTTGTTCTGGCAAGCTGAAAAAAAAATTAAAATAACGAGCAGGAAATTTCTACGCTTTGCCGACATGCAGTCGTTATGCAATTTATATACCAGCAGTCGGCTATTCATGCTTTATTTGGATTGTAAATATTCCTGCAGCAGAATGGTAGCAGCGATTATATCCACATTCGCTTTTATTTGTCGCTGTTTTTTCTTCATACCCGATTCGATCATGCTTTGACGAGCCATTTTCGAGGTGAAGCGTTCGTCAACGCCCCGGACGGGAATAGCGGGAAATTTTTTTTCAAACGCCTTTCGGAAAGCCGTCACAAGCGGCGTAGCGTGCGTAGCTGAACCATCCCAGTTCTCAGGCTCACCAAGCAGTACAAGCTCAACAGGTTCGGCAGCAAAATATTTTTCAAGAAAAGGGAAAAGCTCTTTGGTATCAACCGTACTAAGACCGGTTGCAATGATCTGCAAGGGATCGGTAACGGCTAGGCCTGTACGCTTCTTACCATAGTCGATCGCCATTATTCTTGCCATGCTCAAACAGATAAGGGTTGCCTGAACAGGTCAATGATAACAAATACGGCAAATACCACACTGGCAATGCCGTTGGCAGTCATGAAGGCAATGTTTACACGACTCAGGTCATTGGGCTTTACGATCGAATGCTGGTAGACCAGCATGCCGGCAAAAACGGCTACGCCGATCCAATACCACCAGCCAAAGGCGCCCATAATACCGGCCACCACCACAAAGGTGGTGCTGAGCAGGTGAAGAAATTCCGATACCCGCAAGGCCCTGCTTTTTCCGAGGGCGGCGGGAATGGAATGCAGTTGCTGGTGGCGGTCGAATTCTTCGTCTTGCATCGCGTAGATAATATCGAACCCGCTCACCCAGCATACCACTGCAAACGAGAACAGCAGCGGCAGCAGGTCAAACCGGTTGGTCACTGCTATGTAAGCGCCGATGGGTGCGAGCGACAACCCGATGCCCAGTATAATATGACAGAGCGCGGTGAACCTTTTGGTATAGCTGTAACCCAGCACCACGAAAAGCGCCAGCGGCGATAAAACCAGGCAGAGGCTGTTCAGCAGTCCTGCAAACACAACGAACAGCATGCAGTTGGCGATCACGAACCAGAGCGCATTGTCGGCGCTGATGATGCCGGCAGGGATTTCCCTGATAGCCGTTCGCGGGTTCAGGGCATCAAAATGCCGGTCGAGGTACCGGTTGAAGCCCATCGCTGCGCTGCGGGCCGTCACCATACAGGCAATCACCAGGGCCAGCTTCAGCAGCCATTGCTGCCAGCCTGCGGGTGTACTGCCTGCTGTTTGCCATTGAATGGCCGGTCGCAGCACCGCCAGGAAAAAACCAATCATCGCAAACGGCATGGCGAAGATGGTATGTGAAAACTTTACCAGGCTCAGGTAATTCTTGATTGTACTCATGGTCAATAACGGTTCAAATATAGGAACGCACCAGTTCCCATAAAACAATACCGGCGGCTACCGAAATATTCAGGCTATGCTTCATACCGAGTTGCGGGATCTCTATGCATCCGTCGCACTGCTCGAGTACCTCATTGCTCACCCCTTCCACCTCGTTTCCGAAAACAACGGCGATTTTTACTGCCGGGCTCCAGTCGAACGCCTGCAAAGAAATGCTACCGGCAGCCTGTTCAACCGCATACACTTTATAGCCCGCTGCTTTTAGCTGCAATACGGCATCTACCGTTCGTGGCTGGTACTGCCAGTGAACGGTTTCGGTAGCGCCCAGGGCGGTTTTCTGGATGTCGCGGTGCGGCGGCTGCGGCGTATAACCGCAAAGGCGGATGCCTTCCAGCAGAAAAGCATCGGCCGTACGGAAAACACTGCCCACGTTGTGCATGCTCCGGATATTGTCGAGCACCACGGTCACCGGCATTTTTTCCGCCTGGCGGAAAGCCTCCACCGACTTGCGCTGCAGCGCATCCATCGATTTTTTCAGCATCGCCGCAAAGATAAGGAATGCCTCAGCGCTTTAACAGCCGTTGTGCGCTGGTTTCGCCAACGGCATTTCGCAACCGCAACTGGTAAATGCCTCTTTGCCAGTTGGCCGGTATGCTGCCCTGTAGATTGCCTTTACCCATTTGTATCTGCTGGCGGGCCACCAGCCGGCCGGTCATATCATATACCGCCAGGTCGAATTTTTGCGTCTCGCGGCTTTGCACGCGGTATTGCAACCGGTCGCCGACGGGGTTTTCCTGCACCGTGAAAACAAAGCTGCCGTTCTCGGCAGCCGGCCAACTGGCACAGGCGCCCTTATCGGGCAGGTTATTGTCTATCCAGGCCATCCGCTCTTTCAGCCAGGCCTTCAGTGTGCTGATCTCCCCGGAATAGCTGGCGGGGATTGGCGAAGCGTTGGGCCATATATACTGTCCCAGCACCGGCCAGCGGGTAAAATGCCGCTGCCGGGCCTCGTCGACCACCGCCGCGGCAGAATCGATCAGCCGGTTGACCGACTGGTCTGACAAAACATCGGCCCTCAATTGTATCCAGCGGCAACGCAGATCCGACACAAAAGCCGTATCGAGCATAAAACGGTTCCACCAGAAAGGCACCAATCCGGCCGGATCGCCCGGACACACATCATTGAACCGGTAAGCCCAGCCATCGGTACGCCAGCCATTACAGTAATCGGCATTGCGGAAGGCCAGGTCATAGTCCCACACAGGTCCCGCCACGATCTTTCCCCCCGCCGATTCCCGTTTTTTGTGGAAATAGCTGCTGAGGCGATAACCGTCCACATTCCGGCTTATCTCGTTGATGATAAAATAATCGATGAAACTGGCCAGATCGGCGTACTTCCGTACACCACTCACCGGATCCTGGAAATTGGTCGCCTGCAGGCTGGATTCAAAATTCCGCACGTACGATTCGATATAATCTGCCTGCGCCGGCGCAATATCTTTCAATTTGGGGTATACGAACGAATACTGTCGCTGGCTGAGAGTACTGTACCAGCCGTCGGGCTGTTTATCGAGACTGAAAATATAGCCGCCCGTCAATGCATCGCCCGAGAGGTCGCTGCTGCCTATTTTTGGAATGTCCACCCGGTTCTTTCCCCGTTTTATTTTTTCCAGCAGCACATACACGCCTTTATAATCGTTGTTGAGCATCAGCTCCACGAAACGGCAGCGGGGCGCCCAATGACCGGTGCGCGCTGCCAGCGTATAAGCAAGCACGTTACGCATCAGGGTTTTGTCGGTGTACGGTGCGTACAAAACCCAATCGCTTTCTGCGGGCATGCCCAGCAGCGACTGATCGAGCGAGCTGCCCGATGCTTTTTTCAG
The DNA here is from genome assembly GCA_029778965.1 of Bacteroidota bacterium. Taxonomy (GTDB): domain Bacteria; phylum Bacteroidota; class Bacteroidia; order Chitinophagales; family Chitinophagaceae; genus Flavihumibacter. The sequence continues at coordinate 343 of JAKPBL010000507.1, read as the reverse complement.
GTCAAGGCTGTATGATTTCATCGGGAACATCTGCGACGACTGTCCGCGAATTTCTATCGCGATCTTTCCATCATATTCGTTGAACGGGTCTGTAAGGCGGTTACGCTGCCCTTCGCCGTTGTAAATAATCCCCATCGCCGCATCTATTTTGGGGTCGTCGGGAATCTCCTGGCCATAGGTGTTGATGACCACTATCGGCAGGTTGGACGATTGCAATATATCTTGCGAAAAAGCGGCTGCCGACACAAGCAGCCCCAGCAGCAGGGTAAACGCGGACTTCATAGCGGCAATATTGAAACAAAATAGTTTTTTTAAACGACATTTGTCGCTCTTTTTAATTATG
>JAKPBL010000505.1 GCA_029778965.1 Bacteroidota bacterium | reverse complement strand
CTGCCGGCGGCGGGTACAAGCAACGGAACAGCGGTGATTATCTGTCCCGGGGGCGGCTATTGGGTGCTGGCCTCCGAACACGAAGGCGCCGAGGTGGCAAAAACGTTTACGGAATGGGGCGTTACTGCTTTCGTGCTGAAATACCGCCTTCCGTCAGACCAGACTATGATCGACAAAACCATCGGCCCGCTGCAAGATGCTCAACGCGCCATTCAACTGGTTCGTGAAAAAGCCAGGCTCTGGCAACTCGAGCCAAGGCAGATCGGCATCATGGGCTTCAGTGCCGGCGGCCACCTTGCGGGATCGGCAGCCGTGCACTTCGACGATGCTAAAATCGCCAACCCGCTCAAAACGTCCCTGCGGCCCGACTTCGCCATACTTGTTTATCCTGTGATCAGTTTCAGCGATGAATTAGCGCATAAGGGTAGCCGGGAGAACCTGCTCGGCAAAGAGCCGTCGCCTGCCCAACTGAAATATTTCTCGCTTGAAACACAGGTCACCAAAAAAACGCCGCCGGTTTTCCTGGTGCATGCCAAAGACGACAATGCCGTTAAGGTGCAGAACAGCCTGGCTTTCGCCGAAGCGCTCGATAAGAACAAGGTAAAACACGATGCCTACTATTATGAAAAAGGCGGCCATGGCTTCGGCATGACCAATCCCACCAGCGACGTAAAATGGATGAAATACGTGAAAGAGTGGATGTTCAACATGAACCTGATACTGCAAAAGAGAAAATAACCCAGCTAACCCGGAAACACTGCCTGCTCCGGTCAGTCAGCCGCCTCCAAAGAGTTCTTCTTTGCGTCTTCGCTCCTTTGCGGGCTTTGCGTGAGCCGCCCTGCCATCATCGCGTGAACCAACCAGCAGTCAACGCATCTACATCTACTCCTCAATCCAGCCCGAACAACCCCTTGTTCAGCAACTGCAGCGTCTTTACCTTCTCGCCCGATGGGATGAGCATCGACACATTGTGCTTGCTGCCGCCATAGCTCACCATCCGCACCGGCACCGGCTTCATGGTGTCAAAAAGCTTGGCGAGTATATCGCGGGTTTGCGCAATATCGTTGCCTACAATGGAAACGATCGTCTGGTCTTTGTCGACTTCTACATAGCCGAAGGGTTCCAACTCTTTTACGATCGAGGGCAGAAAACCGTCGTTGTCGATGGTTAACGAAACAGCTACCTCCGAGGTGGTTACCATATCGATGGGCGTGCGGTATTTCTCAAACACCTCGAATATCTTCCGCAAAAAACCATAGGCCAGCAGCATGCGGCTGCTCTTGATATTGATGGCGATGATGCCGTCTTTGGCGGCTACCGCCTTTACGCCTACCGAACCGGCATCCTGGGTAATCACGGTGCCTGCCGCCTGCGGTTGCATGGTATTGAGCAGCTTTACCGGCACTTTTTCCAGTTGTGCGGGCCATATACAGGTAGGGTGCAAAATCTTCGCACCGAAATAGGCCAGTTCGGCGGCCTCTTCAAAGCTCAGTTGCTCAACAGGTATCGTTTTTCCCACTACACGCGGGTCGTTGTTGTGCATGCCGTCGATATCCGTCCATATTTCACACACCGTGCAATGCGCCGCCGCCGCTACTAACGATGCCGTATAGTCGCTGCCGCCGCGCTTCAGGTTATCCACCTCTCCGCGTACATTCCGGCAGATATATCCCTGCGTAATGAAAAGTGTAATGCCCGGGTGCGAGGCCAGCACGGGTATCAGCTTCTGCCTGATGGCCGGTACCTGGGGCTCGTCGTTCGCGTCGATGCTCATGAACTCCAGCGCGGGCACCAGCGCATGTTTGATATTTTTTTCTTCGAGATAAGCGGAAAACAGCTTCGTGCTCATCAGTTCGCCCTGCGCCAGGATGTCTTTGTTCAGCGCCTCGTTGAAGGAAATACGCGTGATGATATTCAGAAATTCGAAATGCTCATCCAGTATCTTATTGGCCTTGGCGCGGGCCGCATCGGTTTGGAGCAGCTCGAGCACAAATGCGCGATAGTGTTTCTCCAGGCCGCCGATGATCTCCTTGGCCTTTTCCTTGTCAGATCTGGCCAGCGCGTCGCCGATGGAAACAAGTGTATTGGTGGTACCGCTCAGCGCGCTGAGCACCACAATTTTCGGCTCGCTGTCTTTGGTGATCAATTGCGCCACCTGGTGCATGCGCTCGGGCTTTCCGACAGAAGTGCCCCCGAATTTCATCACTTTCATGAATATCCTTTTTTTGCGGGGGCTAATTTACGGCTTTATCAACGGAATACTGAATCTTTCGGCCAGGGTTTGCAGGTCGTCGACCACCGCCTGCAACAGCGGAATACCCTCCTGCCGGCGGATGGCTTCGTATTCTCTTTCAGGATCGCCGGGTATAAGCACCGCCGCCGCGCCGGGCACCGTTTTCGATTGCCGGAACCGCCTGATCCACTGGTCCATGTTCTTCCTGAAATCAGCCGCGGGACGGAACGCATCGATCCGCATCGCGCCAAAGAAATGACCAATACCCTTTCCGGGCATATCTGTAGGCATGGGCACATAGGCGGGGAAAGGCGGCACCCAGGGACCGTAATTCGCCCCGCTCAGCACCGCCGAAAAGATATCTACGATGGCGCCGAGCGCATAGCCTTTGTGCGATCCGTGTTCGCGGTCGCCCCCCAGCGGCAACAGCGCGCCGCCGTTCTTCAGCGCATGTGCGTCGGTGGTGCCATGGCCGTCTTTGTCTTGTATCCACCCTGTGGGCGCTTCTTCTTTTTTCCGTTGCAATATTTCCAGCTTGCCATTGGCAGCCGTGGTAGTGGCCATATCGGCAACAAAGGCCGGTTCTTCACCGGCGGGAATGGCCACGCAGATCGGATTGGTTCCCAGCAGCCGCTCCACAGAAAATGTCGGCGATACCAGGGCGCTGGCATTGGTCATGCTGATACCGATCATATCGTGCGGCAACGCCATCATGGCGTGCGCGGCGGCAATACCATAGTGATTGCTGTTTTGCACGCTGACCCAGCCGGTACCCACCTGAGTTGCTTTGTCGATCGCCACCTGCATTGCCTGTGGCGCTACCACCAGGCCCAGGCCGCTGTCGCCATCGATCACGGCGGTCGAAGGGGTTTCATGAATGATCTTCACCTGCGGACGCGCATTCACCCGTTTTGCTTCCCACAGCCGCACATAACCGCTCAGCCGCGCGATGCCATGTGAATCCACCCCCCGCAGATCGGCCTGCAGCAATACCGTTGTCGCCGTTAAGGCATCCTGCTCACTGCACCCGATGGCCGCAAAGACAGCCCTGGTAAAAGAAGCCAGCGCTTCGACAGAAAAATTTTTCTCCATACTGCAAAGGAACTGCATTTTCAGGCTCGATGCCAACGCTTACCGGCCATGCTCTATCGCTGTCATCACCGCCATAATATTCGTAAGTTGCCGCCATGTTTACCCGCACCTGGTTGCTGTGGGCCGGCCTGATGGCCATCGGCTGCAAACGGCCGCCGCCGGCTGTCAGTTTTTACTATTGGAAAACAAGCTATGAACCATCAGCAGCCGATAGCGCGGTATTGGCAGAAAACCAGGTGAAAGAACTGTACCTGCGCTACTTCGACCTCGACCTGCCCCCGTCGGAAAAACAGCCGGCGCTGCTGGCAGCCGTCCGCTTCATTCAGCCACCCGACAGCAGCCTGCATATCATACCCGTGATCTATATCAAGAACCGCGTATTTACCGGCACCGCCGATTCGCTGGTGCCCAGGCTGGCGGCACAAACAGCCGCGGCAGTGCGGCAGATCAGCGAAACAGCGGGTGTGCATCACCGTGAGATCCAGGTCGACTGCGACTGGACCCTCCAAACACGCGACCGCTATTTTCGTTTTCTGCGGGCTTTCAGGGAAGCGGCCGGCTGTCCGCTTTCGGCCACTATCCGCTTACACCAGGTCAAATATCCCGTACGGTCGGGCATACCGCCGGTCGATCGCGGGGTGCTGATGTATTACAATATGGGGCGCATTGCCGACATACCCGAAAACTCGATCTACGACGAGAAAACGGCCGCGCGTTATGCCGCTTCCATACCCGCCTATCCGCTGCCGATGGACCTGGCGCTGCCTATTTTCAGTTGGGGGATTCAGTTGCGGAACGGCAAAGTGGTGAACCTGCTCAACAAAATGAATATGGCCGGTTTCAGCGATCCTGCTATGTTTGTAAAAGACGGCGATCATCGTTTCAACGTAAGAAAAGCTGGTTTCAGGGCCGGTTATTATTTCCAGGAAAACGATGTGGTGAAGATAGAGCAGGTTTCTTCGGCGAGCCTGCGGGCAATTGCCGCCGGTATACGATCCAACCCGCAGCACCCGTTTGCCAAACTGTTGTTTTATGACCTCGATTCAGCGAACTACAACCGATATGAAAAAACGATTTTTAAGGATATTGCCGCTGCTCTGCGTTAGTTCGGTGGCAGCCGTTGTAATCGGCCTGGCCTGTGCCGACGGCAACTGGCCCGAGTACGGAAGTTCCGCCTTCACCCCCGAAGCTTTTGCCGACAGCAGCTATTCGCCTTTTTTTCTATCGGACCAAGCCTATTACCGTATCGGGTACGACACACCTGCCGATGAACGGTTCAAAGACGCCAACGTGAGCGAGTGGTCGGGCTGGCTGAAAGGTAGCGTGGCCGATTCGCTCATCGCGCAACTGTTGTACGACTCGTCTCCCACCAATATCGACAGCCTGCTGAAAGCCCTTCCCCTAACCGCCGCTACGCGCAACCGGGCGGCTTTCAAGGAATTCATCAGCTACCTGCGAAAAGCAAAGCAAAGTGAACGGTATGCGTCTTATGCGATCGAAAACTGGTGGGACTATAGCCAGAACAGGCGAGCGGTCGATACCAAAGCGGCGCAGCAAATGAGCGCGCAGTGGAAAAGCAGCCTTGGCAGCCAGAAAGATCCTTTCCTCCGCCAGCGAATCATTTTCCAGCTCGTTCGCGCCTACTATTTTGCAGGCGATTATCCCGCGGCGGTACAGGCATTCGAGAACAGCAGGGCATCGATGCCGGCAGACCGGATGTACTACCGCAGCCTTTCATATGCCGCCGGTGCGCTCTATAAGCAACAGCAATACGCCAAAGCCAATTACTATTACAGCCTGGTGTTTGCCGGCTCGCCCGAGCTAAGGCCCTCGGCGCATTTCAGTTTTCACCCGCAGGAGGAAGCAGACTGGCAAAAATCGCTCGCGCT
>JAKPBL010000487.1 GCA_029778965.1 Bacteroidota bacterium | reverse complement strand
GAAGCCCTGGTGAATGCCTTTCTTTGTTTCATTATCGTGCATCTCTGCGTTCAGATGGAAAAACATTCAAAAGTCAACATTCCCAAACCGGTACTGTATTTTGGCGCTGCCTCTTATTCGCTTTACCTGGTTCATCCGATCATTGCGCCGTTAAGCCCCGTCGTTTTCAAAAAAGCGGGCATATACAACCCTTACCTTTCTGTTGTATTTTGTATCGTGCTGGCGTTGATTGCTGCAGCAGTTACCTATTCTTTCTTCGAAAAACCAGTTACTGATTCCCTTAACAGGAAGTTCTCTCCCAAAAAATTGGCTGTTTAAATGCCGGTGAAGCAGTAAACTAACTTTCCCTAACCTGCCCGTTCCCGCTAACAAGCCATTTTTCTGTTACGAGCTTTTCAAGCGCGAAAGGGCCGCGGGCGTGCAGCTTCTGCGTGGAAATGCCGATTTCGGCGCCGAGGCCGAAAACGCCGCCATCGGTGAAGCGGGTGGAAGCATTTACATATACCGCGGCGGCGTCGACGAGCTGGAGAAATTGTTCCGCCAGCTTTTTGTTTTCGGTAACAATGGCTTCTGAATGACGGGTAGAGAAGCGGTTGATGTGTGCAAGGGCATCGTCGAAACCATCTACAATTTTTATGGCGGCGGTAAGACTGAGAAACTCCCGGCTGAAATCATCGGGAGCCGCCTTGTCGAGCCACGGATAGCCTTCGAGCAGTTCGAACGATGCTGCATCGGCCAGCAGCTTCACTTTTGCGCCGGCGAAAACAGGCGCCAGCCGGCGCAGGAATTTTTTGGCTACGGCACGGTCGATGATCACCGTATCCATCGAATTGCAAACCGAAGGGCGGGAGGTTTTTGCATTGAAAACGATGTTCACCGCTTTCTGTATATCGGCCTTCGTATGTACATACACGTGACACACGCCCGCGCCGGTTTCGATCACGGGTACCAGGCTGTGCCGGCGGATATATTGTATCAGCCCGTCTGACCCGCGGGGAATGATCACATCGATCTCGCGGGTGGCTTTCATCATTTCGTCGACCACTTCCCGGTCGGGAGGTAAAAGGGTTACCGCACCCTGATGTATGCCTGCTTCGGCCAGCGCCATTTTTATCAGCCGAATGGCTTCCTGGTTGGTATGCCAGGCATCGATGCTTCCTTTCAGCAGCGCCACATTGCGGCTCCTGATACAGAGGGCGGCGATGTCGAACGTAACATTAGGCCGCGATTCGTATATGGCGCCGACCACTCCCAAAGGCACGCTTATTTTGCGCAGACGCAGCTTGTTGGGCAGTGTTTTACGTAACAGCAGTTTCCCTGTAGGATCGGGCAGGCGGGCCACCGACCGCACCGCCGCTGCAATGGCGTCGATTCTTTCGGGTGTCAGCAACAACCGGTCGTTTCGCGGGTTGTCTGCAGGTTGGCGGTCCAGGTCGGTCTTGTTTGCCGCCAGCAGGCTTTGTTGCTGGCTGCGCAGCAAACGGGAGAGATGCAGCAATGCTTTCCTGATCGCCGGTTTCCCGGCCAGTTGCAACGAGCTTTTTGCCTCGGCCGCCTGTGTAAAAAAAACTGAATAGCTGCTCATGGGTCAGAACAGAACGATGTCGTCGGCATGCGCGGCGATTACGTTCCTGGTTTTTAATTGTAATCCGATCTGGTTATTATCGAGCTTTGTCTTCGCTACGCCAAGCAGCCGCCCTTCGTCGTCTTTCAACTGCACCACCTCGCCGCCGATGAATTTTCCGGTAACCGATTGAATGCCGACGGTAAGCAGGCTTTTCCGCGCCGCGAGCGCTTTGGAAGCGCCCTTGTCCACCACCAGTGTGCCGATGGTGAGCGAGCCGCTGGCCAGCCATTTCTGGCGCGTACGCAGGTTCGACACCCGTGCATCGAACCAGGTGCCATTCTCGTGAAGGAGGGCGGCCTGTAGCGGTGTTTTCCCTTTTAATCCGCATATGGCAACAGGTATGCCCATCGATACCGCCAGCCGGGTGAACGTTAGCTTCGATAACATACCGCCCAACCCCGGCCCGCTGGTGCTGCTGTTTACATAACGCATAACAGCCGCATCTACTTTCGGTACCAGCGGAATCACTGCTCCCTGGTGGTTAAGCAGTCCGCCGGCCGAGGTGCACAACAGCAGGGCGGCGGCATCGAATCCCACGGCGATCAGGGTGGCCAGCTCATCATTGTCCGAAAATTTTATTTCGATATTGCTTACCAGGTCATTTTCGTTGACCACTGGTACGATCTGGTTATCCCAGAATGTAGCAAAGGTTTCCTTGAGCTGGAGAAACTGCGCGCGGTTGGAGAAATGCACTCTTTCACAAAGCGCCTGTGCCACGGTAATGCCATATTTGGAAAAATACTGACGGTAAAGCTGTATCAGTATGGGATTGCCCACGGCCGCAGCCGCTTTGCGCTCGGAAAGGCTTCCTTTGTACTGCGGGAGGAATTTCTTCCCGCTGCCCACGGCCCCGCTCGACACCAGCACCACGTGGTAGCGGCTGGATAAAAAAGCGATCTCAGCCGCCACTTTCCCAATGATCTTCCGGTCTATGTTGCCGGCACGGTCGCTGATGATGGCAGTGCCCAGCTTAACGACCAAAACTTTTTTAGACATATTGAAACGACAAAGGGCTTAAAATTACGTAAAACCGCTTTCTTGACGATGCGCCGGCCGTGTTGTATTTTGTGCCTCAAATCCATTCCATGCGACTCCGCAAATGGCCCTTCCTGTTACTGACCTGGGCAGTTGCCGTCAGTCCCCTGCTGCTGTATAAAGCCT
>JAKPBL010000486.1 GCA_029778965.1 Bacteroidota bacterium | reverse complement strand
AGCCCAGGCCTATCCAGCCGCCAATGGAAAGAATGGTCCATACAATGAAAAAAGTTGAATTGAGAAAACCCGCCTTTCCTTCCAATATCTTGTCTCCTTCGGGCGTAAGCCAATGATAAATGTGGTGCTTGTGTCCGATGACCAGCATTAGCAATATACCGCCGGTAATGATGCCCAGCGGAACCACGGCCGCTGCGATGGCTTCCGATACCCGGCGGAACGTCATCTGGAACGCGCCCATGGCCAGGGTAGTGGCACATATAAAAAACATAGCGGCATTGACCGTAAGCAGAAAGAATACACTGTTGAAGATCAGCGTTGCCCAGAAACGGGAGTTCTCGTGCTCATCGCCGGCGCCGTACAAGAAATAACCGACAACGACTGCCAATACGCCAATCCCCATCAGGATCATCGACCACATCTTGTATTTCGCCGGTATTTCAAACTGTTCTCTGAAAGCCATTATCTGATAATTTATCGTTGGTCAATTTCGTTTTCGCGTTTATTTTTTTGCAGCGGCCGAGTCGGCAGCAGCAGGTGCTGCATCGCCGGCCTGCTTGCTCTTGATATAGGCAGCGATCATCCAGCGCTGCTTGTTCGACAGTTGCGAAGCATAAGACCCCATCATGTTCTTTCCATAGGTTTCCACATGGAAGATGGTGCCAACGGGCAGCGCCTTGATATTGGGGTCAGTTGCCAGGTTAGCGGGTTTGGATGAGTACGGGCCACTACCGTCTTTGAACAGCGGACCATTTCCGTCTAGTTTAGCGCCGTGGCAAATGCCGCAGTTGATCATGTACAAGCGGTCGGCTTCGGCCAGTTGCACTTCATCAAGCGGCGGAAGCGGGTTCTTCAGGTTGGCGGAAGCAGCGTGGAGACCGGTAGTATCTTTCACCATCAGGTAAATCGCTTCGTCTGAGCGGCTTACGGTTCCTTCTACCGGCAGGGCGGTATAGTTGATGCCTTCGGCCTGCAGCTCGCGCGGATCCGTATAGGTTTCAACAGCGCGGCTATACGCCATATCGGGCATATACACTTTGCCGGGCGTGCGCCTGATATCGCTGCACGCAGCGAAAACCAGGGCTCCCAATCCAACGGCTATGATCGCATTTGTCTTCATTCTTCTTAACTATTTTCAGTATTACCCTTTCACTAATATGTCTTCCTTGTCGTAACGGCCCAGCCACCAGCCATCTTCGGCCACCTGCACATTGATGTCTTTCGCACCGACGGCTGCCAGGAATGCTTTGGCATCTTCTTCATTGGTACGGCTGTTCACTTCCAGCACCATCACGAACAGGTCGTCGGTGGCGCGGGGGTTAAAATGGTGCTTCTTGACAAAAGGCGCCAACTGGCACAGGTAACAAAAAGTAAGCACCATGCCCACCGCCGAGAACAAAACCGTCAGCTCAAACGTAATGGGAATGAATGCGGGCAGGGGAAAATGGGGTTTGCCGCCAATGTTCAGCGGCCAGGATTTCGTAAACACCCAGCCCATGAAGGTCAGCGCGGTAGTCGTACCTGTAATGCCGTAAATGAAACCGGCGGTATGCAGGCTGGTATCGCGCAGGCCCATGGCTGTATCCAGTCCGTGGATCGGGAAAGGCGTGTACACATCGTGAATCTTGTACCCGGCCTTCCGTACTTTCTTCACGGCCGGAAACAATACTTTCTCGTCGTCGAAACAGCCTACTATGAATTTCTTAACTGACATAATCAAGGGTTGAAAGGCAACAGTTAAAAGTCAAAAACGTTGATTTTTTAATGGTGCGCATTTTCATGAGCAAATTCTTCTACCGACTCTCTTTCTTCTTTGTCCATTCCCTCTTTAAAGCTTTCGCCGTTCTTTTTCAGGATATGCTTGATCTCGGCAATGGCAATTACCGGGAAGAATTTCGAGAAGAGGAAGAAACAGGTAAAGAAGAGACCGAAGGTTCCCAGGTAGAAACCGACTTCCCAAACAGTGGGGGCATAGTAGGTACTCCAGCTACTGGGAAGGTAGTCACGGTAAACCGATGTTACGATGATCACAAAACGTTCGAACCACATGCCGACGTTTACGATGATGCTCATGAAGAAAGTGAACAGCAAATTGCGGCGCAGGCTCCTGAACCAGAAGAACTGCGGTGCAATTACGTTACAGCTCATCATCAGGTAATAGCTCCAGGCATAGGGCGTGCTGAGGTCATACCGGTTTTTGAACGCCGCCATTTCATAGGGGTTTTGTCCGTACCAGGAAATGAACAGCTCGGTGATATAGGCAATGCCCACGATAGAGCCCGTCAGCACGATCACCTTATTCATTACTTCGATGTGCTCCATCGTGATATAATCTTCCAGTCTTAATACTTTCCGGGTGATGATCAGCAGTGTCTGCACCATGGCAAACCCCGAGAAGATCGCACCCGCCACGAAATAGGGCGGGAAGATGGTGGTATGCCAGCCGGGAATAACCGAGGTGGCGAAGTCGAACGATACAATGGTGTGCACCGACAATACCAGCGGCGTACTCAGGCCGGCCAGCACCAGCGACAGCGCTTCATGCCTTTGCCAGTGCTTGGTAGATCCTGTCCACCCGAAAGACAATACGCCGTACATGCGCTTGCGCCATTTTTCACGGGCGCGGTCGCGAACGGTTGCCAGGTCGGGCAACAGGCCGCTGTACCAGAACAGCAGGGATACGGTGAAATAAGTAGAGATCGCAAACACGTCCCACAGCAGCGGTGAGTTGAAGTTCACCCAGAGTGGTCCGCGGGTGTTGGGATAAGGCATCACAAAGAAGGCCATCCATACGCGGCCCATGTGGAAGATGGGGAACTGTCCCGCACACATTACCGCGAAAATGGTCATCGCTTCCGCCGCACGGTTCACCCCCGTACGCCAGCCCTGGCGGAACAGCAGCAGGATCGCCGAGATCAGGGTACCTGCGTGACCGATACCTACCCACCACACGAAGTTGGTGATATCCCAACCCCAGCCGATGGTTTTGTTCAGGTTCCATTCGCCGATACCGTACACCACTTCGCGATAAACAGAATACACGCCGAAAAGCAAAAGCACGACCGAAATCGTCAGCCCAATGTACCAGAGGCGCGTGGGCTTCCCTTCAATCGGCCGAACGATATCTTCCGTTACCTGGTGGTAGGTTTTCTCGCCGGTTACGAGTGGGCTCCTTACCTGTGATTCGTATCTTAATGCTGCCATATCCTTTAAGCATTTAGCTTCCGGCTTTCGCCTTCCGCTTATTGGTTTTTGTTCTCTTTGTTTCTTTTCATTTTGTACCGGCATCTTCTGCCGGCCCGGTCTCACACCTCACTCGTTCTGTTCGTATTTAGTGATGCTCGGCCGCTGGCTTTGCCGCTTCCGCCTTTCCCTCTTTCGCTTCTTCTGCCTCATGCTCACTGATATGATCGGTGTTCCGCACTTTAGCGAGGTAGCTAACATTCGGCATCACGTGTATCTGCTCCAGCACGTAGAACAGGCGAAGCTCATTTTCCTTTCTTGTTTTGCTGATGGCGCTTTCGCTGTTGTTCACATTCCCGAACACGATGGCATCGGCAGCGCAGGCCTGCTGGCAGGCAGTCTTTACATCCTTATCGGTCAGCGGACGGTTTTCTTTCTTGGCTTGCAGCTTGCCTTCCTGCAGGCGTTGTACGCAGAACGAACATTTTTCGATCACCCCGCGGCTGCGAACAGTTACATCGGGGTTCAGTACCATGCGGGTGAGGTCGTCGTTCATCATCAGCACCGCAGGGTTCTCGTCAAAAATATCCTGATTGTGCTTGAAGCTGTCGGCGCCGGTATAATCGGCCCAGTTGAAGCGGCGCACTTTATACGGACAGTTGTTGGCACAGTACCTGGTACCGATACAACGGTTATAGGTCATCTGGTTAAGACCTTCGCTGCTGTGGTTGGTGGCGGCTACCGGGCACACGTTCTCGCAGGGCGCATTGTCGCAATGCTGGCAGAGCATGGGCTGGAACACGGTCTGTATGCTTTCAGGATCGTGCGGGTTGCCGCTGAAATAGCGGTCGATCCGCAGCCAGTGCATGTCGTGGGCACGCAGCACTTCGGGCTTGCCTACCACGGCAACGTTGTTTTCGGCTGTACAGGCAACCACACAGGCGCCGCATCCGTAACAACTGTTCATATCGATGCTCATGCCCCACTTGATACCGGGCTTGTCGAAAACCGGGTAAATGGTGCCGTCTTTTTCATAATGCTCCAGTCCGCCCCAGGGCGCCAGCTCCTTGGCCCGGGCTTCGATGATCTGCCGCGGGTCTTTCTGGAACGACGCCAGGGTAACTTCCTTAACCACTTCATGACGGCCTTCGTATTTGCCGTGTGTCTGCGTGGTAGCAATGGGATAGGTGGCATCGGTAGCTTCCACCTGGCCGGCGGTCACATAAGAAACCGTGGCGCCGTTCAATGCTGCCAGTTGATATACATTCTGACCTACGCCGGCGCTCGCCTTGCCGAACTCTTCCGACCGGCCATAACCTACGGCAACGGCCACCGTCTCTTCCTGCATACCCGGAATAATCAGCACAGGCAGGGTAACGGCTTTTTTGCTGCCGACCTTCAGGTTCACCACCGGCTTTTTGGGGAAGGCATCGTACTTATCGGCTTGCGTATCAACGGCTATGTCGATCTTGAGCAGCTTCTTACCCAGGCTGGGCGACATCATTACGTAGTTGTCCCAGGTAGCGCGGGTGATCGGGTCGGGCATTTCCTGCAGCCAGGGGTTGTTGGCATGGCGACCATCGGCGATACCCGCTTTCTGGTACAGCACCACTTCCACATCGGCTGTTTTGTCGGTAACACTGCCTTTTTTCGCAGGGGCCGCCGACGCTGCCACGGCAGCCGCCACAGGGGCTGCATTGAAACTGGCTGTGCTCAGGGCCAGGCTGGCGCCGGGCTCTATAACACCGTCCTGAAGAGCTGCCAGGTAATTGCTGTCGCCATTGAGGCGGGCAGACCAGAATGCTTTATGATAATCGTGATAACCGGTTGTATTACCGCTCCACTTCAGCAGGGATTCCTGCCACTGGCGTGTTTTAAACAGGGGTGCGATGGTCGGCTGCAGCAGGCTGACATAACCGCTCTTCATTTCAGCGTCGCCCCAGCTTTCGAGATAGTGATTCACCGGCAGCACATATTTACAGAGCTTGGCGGTTTCGTCCAGTTTCTCCGACAGGGCCACCGACAGTTTCAGCTTCGGCAGGGCGGCCGCCAGCTTTTCCCCGTCAAAATAAGTATATACCGGGTTGGCGTCGATGACAATCAGTCCGCCGACGCTGCCATTGCCGATCTCGTTTACCAGCGCAGCCATCTCGCTGTCGACACCTGATTTATTCAGCAGGGGGTTTGCCCAGTTGATGGTGGTTCCGTTAGCGCCGATCGCTTCGTTGATGGCGTTTACAAGTACTTGTACATTAACATCATTGCTGCCCGATACCACCAGTGCAGCGCCTTTATTGGCGGCCAGGTCGGCAGCGGCTTTGGCAATGCCTTTCTTCAGCTTATCACCGCTCACATTCACCGCCTGTCCGTTCAGGGCAGCCAGGATACCGGCAGCAACAGCGCCTGTTTCTGACGGGCGATGCGTAAACCGTTCGTCGGCATTGGCGCCCGTCATGCTCATCATACCTTCAAACTGGTAATGCTTGCTCATGGTCGGGTTGGCCGGGTTGATCTTGCGGCCCTGGGTATAACCATGCTGGAACTCAACAGGGTTCAGCCAGGTAGCCAGGAAATCGGCGCCCAGGCTCACGATCACTTTTGCTTTCGCAAAATCGTAAGAAGGAATAGCGCGCTTGCCGTAAGTCGCTTCGTTTGCCTGCAGCATACCGCTGAAAGAAACGGCGTCGTACTGCACATGGCGGCTGCCGGGATATTTGGCGAGGAACTCGCTGATCACCTGGCGGCCGGAGGGTGAGTTAATGGTGGAAGAAAGGATCACCAGCGGAGCGCCGCCCAGGCCGGCAATGGCCTCGGCCACCATTTTATCAAAGGCCTCGAACGTGCTTACCTCCTTGCCATTGGCAGCGGGAAAGCGCAAACGGGCGGTATCATACAAATCGAGTACGGAAGCCTGCACCTGTGCGGTAGTGCCTCCTTTTGACCACGACGACCGGTCATTGCCTTCGATCTTGATCGGGCGACCGTCGCGAACACGGGCTAAAACAGGAATGGCGTCACCACCGGCAACATACGTGGTAGCGTAGTAATCGGCTATACCGGGAATGATTTCCGCCGGACGATTAACGAAAGGAACCGCTTTCTTGATCGGGATTTCGCAACTGGCGGCGATGGCGGCGGCAGCGGTGCTGAAGCCGACATATTTCAGGAAGTCGCGACGCGGGGTACCAGCCTGTTCCAGGCCGCGGGCGTCGAACCCATCAAAAGGAAGCTCTTCTTTGAATTCATCCTGTGCACTTTTCTGATGTGCTGCTGAGTTGGTCAACTCACCGAAACTTTGCCAGTACTTTTTTTGCTCCATATACCAAACCCCGAAAGGGGCATTGATTTTTTGGTGATGTAAATTGTTTGCAGTCCGCCGAAGGTTATCCTTCCCGGATCAATAGTGACATTTTTGACATTCGGTACCACCGATCATTTCTACGGTTACGCTGTCTACTTTTCCGTTTTTCAATTCTTCGTGGAATTTCTCGTAGATGCTGTAGAATTTATTATCGGTGAACTGAACTTTCGTTTCGCGGTGGCAGTTGATACACCAGCCCATGCTCAGGTCGGCGAACTGTTTTACCTCGCCCATTTCCTGGATATTACCGTGACAGGTCTGGCAGGCAACGCGGCCGGCATTTACGTGCTGGGCGTGGCTGAAATAAACATGGTCGGGCAGGTTGTGTATCTTAACCCATTCGATCGGCTTGGGGGCGTTGGCATATTTCTTCTGCCCCGGATCCCAGCCGGTATGCTCGTAGATCTTCTTGATCTCTTCGGTTCCGTTTACTTCCGTACCGTCTTCGCGGAACAGTTTCTCACCGGTGTACTCGGTGATCTGCATATGGCAGTTCATACAAACATTCAGCGAAGGAATATTGGCATGCTTGCCATCCTGCGCACCGCCGTGGCAATACAGACAGCTTATCTGGTTGGTGCCGGCGTGCACTTTGTGCGAATAATAAATGGGTTGCTCGGGCTGGTAATTCTGGCTGCGGCCCAGGCCGATAGCGCCCTGGATGGTATAATACCCGCCGATGATAAAGAGTACCACGGCAAACAACGCGATATACGCCTTGTTGCGCCAGACGGGAACCGGCTCAAAGGAAGGAACGCCTTCTTTTTCGTCGGCCAGTTTTTTCAGGTTGGCATTCACCGTGAGCAGGGTGAAAACGATCACCGCAAGAATCAGAGTGAGAATGCCATATAATAAGGAGCTGTCTTCGCTTACTGCCTGAGCTGCTCCGGCACCAGCAGCGGGTGCAGCGGCGGCGGCCTGCTGCCTCACACCCTCATCCTGCACATATTTCAGAATCGCTTCGATTTCAGCATCTGTCAGGTTCGGGAACGGGTTCATCGGCGTCTTGTTCCGCGCAACATAAAGGTCGTTGAAGTATTTGTTGCCCGTAGCCAGTACCGCCTGGTTATTGCGGATCCAGTCGTGCAGCAGCTTTTTGTCGGTAACCCTTTCCTCTACCCCAAACAGGGCCGGACCGGTTCCGTCTTTCAGTACCGCATGGCAGGCGGCGCAATTCGACATGAACAGCCCCTTTCCATCCTGGGCTATAACAGGCTGGCTAAAACAAGCAACTCCAACCAAAAACAGGGAAAAAAGTACACGCTTCACAACCAATCTATAGGGAATCATAAGCTGAAGGGTCTGTTGGTAATGTTAAATGTTGCGATTCACGGGCAAAAATATGACACGATATTGACAATCTATCAACATTCACTGATTTTTTTTGACCACGTTGGGCTTGCATTTCAATGTGTTAAGTTAATTTCTATTCATATGACGCAGCCCTTGCCGCTTTCGGCGTTTTAACATTTCTCTGTTCCTTTGCGCCATGTTTAAGAAACTGAAAACAAAATGGGGCGTCGGCCTGTTGAGGCTGGTCATTATCCTCTGCGTTTTCGCCATCGGCGGCAGTCTTGCCGGTTTTGCCGCCCGGAAAATCATGGCACAGACCAGCGTGGAGCACCCTATAGCCTGGACGGTTTTGTACATTGTAGTAGTCACCGTCTGCTGGCCGGTAGCTGTTTTGCTGGTCAGCATTCCTTTCGGACAGTTTTCTTTTTTCCGGCACTATATCGCCCGCATGGGACAACGGCTTTTCAGGCGATCACCCAAAATACAGGAACCCGTGGATACTCAAAATCAACCCATTGAAAATCAATTAAGTATTATCAACCTGGCCATATTTGCCTCGGGCGCCGGGTCGAATGCCCGGAAGATCATCGACCGTTTTTCCGACCATCCGCGCATCAGGGTCGCCCTGGTGGTTTGCAATAAACCGGGCGCAGGCGTCACCACCATCGCTGCCGAAAAAGGCATCCCGGTGCTGCTGATCGAAAAAGAACGGTTTTTCCGGGGCGATGCCTACCTGGCTGATCTTCAGCAGTATAAGATCGATTTTATCATTCTCGCAGGGTTTCTCTGGAAAGTGCCGGGTGCACTTATTACCCGTTTCCCCCAGGGCATCATCAATATCCATCCCGCACTTCTTCCCAAATACGGCGGTAAAGGCATGTACGGCCATTTCGTGCATGAAGCGGTAATTGCCGCCGGCGAAACGGAAAGCGGCATCACGGTACATTTTGTGGACGAACAGTACGACCATGGCGCCACTATCTACCAGGGGCGCTGTCCCGTCGTACCCGGCGATACCGCCGACACCCTGGCGGCCCGCATCCACCAACTGGAGCACGAAGCCTACCCGGCCATCATTGAAAAAACCGTGCTCGGCGCCCCCTGAGCTTTACAACCCGTTAAATTTCATCGCCTTTCATAAATGAGTCGTACCCTTGCAGACCGATGCGCCCGCTCTCCGTTTTCATACCAGTTTTCCTGATCTGTTTGCTGCTGGCCAGCCAAGGTGAGGCGCAGGTGCGGGTGTCGGGCACCGTGTACGAAATGAACCGGACCATCCCCTTGCCCGGGGTGTCGGTACTCACCAACAACGGACGCGGCGCCACCACCGATTCGCTCGGGCAGTACAGCATCGTTGTAAGCGAAACCGATTCCATCTACTTTTCCTATCTCGGCAAGCCAACCCCTATGTATTCGGTTTCGGCTATACCCCGCATCAGCCAGTTCGACATCTCCCTTCATGTAAACGTCACTACCCTGAAAGAGGTCAGGATCATGCCGCCCAATTACAAGCGCGACTCCATCATGAACCGGGAAGAGTATGCCAAAGCGTTCAATTTCAAGAAGCCCGGGCTGGGGGTAACCACCGCACCGCCGGCATCGGGTAATTTCGGGGTGGGGCTCGATCTCGACCAGCTCATCAACATGTTCAGCTTCCGGAAAAACCGGAGCATGGCGGCTTTCCGGGAAAGGCTGCTGCGGGAAGAAGAGGAGAAATACATCGACTCGCGCTTTACCCGCGCCAAAATCAGGAAGATCACCGGGCTTTCAGGAACTGACATCGACAGCTTCGTGCATTATTACCGTCCGCCGGTGGAATTTGTGCAAACCGCCACCGAATACGAACTGCTGGAGTACATCAAGAAATGCGGCTACAACTACAAGCGGCTCAAATCGCTGGGTAGCCACCTCGAAGGGCGGAAAGAGGAATACGACCAGCCCTGACCTGGCCAAAGGCCGCTGAAAAAATATCTGCCCCACCCGATGACCTTTTTCACCCGGCGACGATGTATTGAAAACAACCGCCATGAAATCAGCAGCTATATTGACCGCCCTCACCCTGGTGCTGGTCGGTTGCGGCAACCCTGGCAACCAGCCGAAGACGGCAGAAGGGGTGGCGCAAACCATTCGGTATAACGACGACAATTTTGCAGGCGACGAAATAGAAACAGCCGGCCCTGACCAGCAGCAGCCCGTCGACAACAATCGCTATACCAACTACAACGACGGCAACGACAACGGCGGTCGCTATGAGCTGGTGAGAATGACCGATCCGAATGAACAGGCTTTCACCGTGGGCCTGCCCAAGGGATGGACCAACGAAGCCTACTCTTCCCGTTACTACGAAGTTTGCCGCTTCCTCGCCACCTGTATGAGTCCCGACGGCCGCACTTACCTGGCCATAGGCGACGATAAAGAGCCCTGGTACTCGGTACCCAACCAGTTAACCGAGCAATTCCGCGAGCTGGCAAATTCGCACCCCTTGCAGAAGGTGCGCCCTTACACCGGCGCAGAGCAGCTCTTTCCCGAGATCATCCGCCGGAAATTCGGCAATATGCCTGGCTTTACCCTGGGTTCGGGAGAGATCGACCAGGCAAAATCGCAAGAGATGATGCAGGATTTCGCCCGGAAAGGCGTGAACGCCAATATTACCTGTATGCGATTTCCCTTTTCGTTCATGGCGAACGGAGAGCAAATAAACGCCATTTTGCTCGGCTCCCTTATTGCAGGCGGAGGTGTCTGGGGCCCCGACTTCGGCATCATCTACAGCAAAGACGATCCTTCCAAATACCTCGACCTGTACTCGGCTATTTGTGCTTCGAATAAAACCAGCGAAGCCTGGAAGCAGTCACAAAACGCCCGGCATGAGACACGTATGGCAGCGCTTAGAAGAGACCACCAGATGCGGATGAACAACATGATGGTTTCTCATAACATGCGCATGCAGGCGATCCAGCAATTTGGCGAACAGAACACACGCAACTTCAACAGCCGCATGGATGCCATGGACGCCAATCACCGCAGCTTTGTCAACATGATCAGGGGAGAAAGCACGGTAGCGTCGGGCACGCATACCTACCAGGTCGACAACAGCTACCAACGCTATTACCTGAATAAGCTCGACAACACTTATATCGGCACCGATGTTCATACCAGTATCGATGACCTGCGTAAGTTCAATCTCAACCCCGACAACTATGAGGAAATGCAGGTGCTTCATTAAAATGATTTATCTTATGCCTGTTATATAACGGGCATGGACAAATCAAAAACCGGGCACGTCCCTATACCCCAAACCCTCCGGCTCCAGGATCCCCGATGGCTGCACACCGTATATCAGGAAAATTTCCCGAAAGCCCTGCAATACCTGCTGCGGAACAATGGTACGGAAGACGATGCAAAAGATATTTTCCAGGAAGCTTTCCTCGTGCTCTGGCAAAACCTCGAAGCCGGAAAATTCAAACCCGAAAACGACGATGCGGTAAGCGGTTATCTTTTTCAGGTGGTGCGCAACAAATGGATCGACCGATTGCGCGCTGACAACCGCCGCCCAACGACCACATTAAAAGAAGAAAATTTTGCCGGTCTGGCTGCCTCAACCCTAAACCCCGAAGAAGAAAACCGCATCGCAGAAGTCAGCAGGCGGTTTCAGCAACTGGGTGAGAACTGTCGCCAGCTTCTCACCCGGTTCTATTACCGGAAAATGTCGATGAAAGAAATTGCGGCTCATTTCGGGTGGACGGAAGCAACGGCAAAAAACAACAAGTACCGTTGCCTGCAACAACTAAAAACCATGATATCCTGATAAAACGTAGTACATGGAACCAGCTTATACCTCACCCGGAACACCCGGTCACGATCAGACAGATCGCTACCTGCTGCAGCAGATGTCTGCCACAGAAGAGCAGCAATTTATAAACTACATGCAGGCCGATCCCGCACTGGCCGCGGCCGTGGAAGAGCAGCGCCTGGTTATACTGGGCATTCGTCGCGCTGCAATGGAAAACGAGCTTCCCCAATTCCATGCTACGGAAACAGAAAAACCGGCAACCGTCATTTCTTTCCCCGCACGCAAATTATTAATGGCCGCCGCCATTGCCGGCCTGTTGGTTGCCTGCTTCTGGCTGTTCAAACCGGGCGCCGCCAACCAACGCCTGTATGCACAATATTTCAAACCCGACCCCGGCCTGCTCACCGCCATGGGTGCAAGCGATCAGTATGAATTCAACAGGGCAATGGTCGACTATAAAACGGGAAATTATACCGCCGCCATCACCGCATGGTCGAAGCAACTGGCTGTTAAGCCTGCAAGCGACAGCTTACTGTATTTTATCGGTGTGGCCGAGCTGGCCGATGGCCGGGCAGGCAACGCCATTCCTTACCTGGAGAAAACCGTGGCGCAGAAAAATTCGGTTTTTATCAGCGATGCCTACTGGTACCTGGCGC
Source organism: Bacteroidota bacterium (assembly GCA_029778965.1). Classification (GTDB taxonomy): domain Bacteria; phylum Bacteroidota; class Bacteroidia; order Chitinophagales; family Chitinophagaceae; genus Flavihumibacter. Next base: position 16,269 of record JAKPBL010000486.1, on the reverse strand, counting down.
TGGCGTGGCTGAAAGAACAAAAACCAGCCGAGGCCAGGAAAGCACTGGAGCACTCCCGGCATGAAAAAGCAGCCGACCTGGCAGCGGCGCTGAACAAATAACCGTTATGTTACGTCACTGCATTTGCTGGATAGGACTGCTGCTGTTATACGTGGCCGGCCATGCGCAGGCCGCGGTGACCGATTCCCTGCTCGCCGCCGGAGAAGCGAAATGGATGGCGGTGTCGCGCAACAAGGGAACCGATGCGGCGCTGAAAGCCATCGAAAACGACGTACACAGCTACAGCCACCATCCCGTTCCCGATCGCATCAAACTCCTGCTGCGCGCTTCTGACGTTTGCGTTCGGCTCGGCAGATATACGCCGGCCTACGACTACGGCATACAGGCCAAAGCCCTGCTTGCCAAATGGCCCGGTGCCCCTGCAGAAACGGTAGCAGCCATAGAGACCCATCTTTCTACCTGTGCGCAGCGCGCAGGAAATATCACCCTATCGACCCGGCATACCCGCAACGCCTACAACCTGCTGGCGGGAAATCCGCGCCTTTCGCCCGAACGGCTGTACCGGCTCTCCAGCGCCATGGGCGCCAGCATGTGGTACGCCGCCAAAAACGACAGCGCTTATTATTACTATTCAAAAGCGCTGGAAGCGGTAGCGCTCATTGACAGCAGTCCACTGAACCGGTTTTACCGGCCCGCGCTGATCAAAAACAATATAGCCGGCGTATATGGCCAGGACGGAAAAAGCACCGAAGCGATCGGCGCCATGCGCGATGTGATCCGTCTTACCCGCCTGTACCTGGCATCGGGCGACACACTTAAAAAGGACGACGGCCTGGAGATGGAGCTGGAAGCATTCGATAACCTGGCAGGCATCTACAAAACGCTGGGCGACTATACCCGCGCACAACGATTGCTCGAGTTCTCCTTTGCGCGGAAGCAACAGCGGTTTGAAGCAGGCACCGCGCTTTGGTACAAATCGAAAATATTACTGGGGCAGCTATATGTAGCGCAACACCAGTATGAAAAAGCGGAACAATATCTACTCGAAGGGCTTGCCGCCGTCAGGCAGGAAGGCGGGCCACCCAATTTTTTCGAAGCCGATGCCTGCAACGGGCTTGCCAGTCTCTATGTCCTGACAGGAAATACCGAAAAAGCAGCGGCCTATTATACCGCGGGCGATAAGGCCTACCAGGCGGCGCAGGAGGGAAGCTTCGATGATATCTACCTTGAATTTCTTCGCCGCGCCGCCCGCTTCTATGCCGAGGCGGACAGTCTGCCGCGGGCAAGACAATTCTCGGCAAAGGCAAACAGCTATGTAAAAAGCCTGCCGCAAAACAGATCGTTGCTCGTTTTTCACCAGCAGTTAAACAACGCCGAGCTGGAATATGCTGCCCGCAACTGGAAACCGGCGGCTGAGCAAAGCGCCCGCGCACTGGAAACCATCAACCGACGGATCGCCGGCAGCAGACAGCGGCTCGATTCTGTTATGTTGTCGCTCCAGAAGCCGCGCGCCATGATGATCCATGCGGGAGCCGTATACCAGGCTCTTCCGAAAAAAGACAGCGCCCATTTGCTGCCCGTGTATGAAGAGCTGCGCCAGGCCATGCAATGGCTGGAGCTGCGCAAAACCATTCTGCTCAACAGCAGCGACCTCAATCTCCTGCTCGAAGAGCACCGTTCATTACGAACCCTTCTCAAGACCGTTGCGTTGGATCTCTATGAAGCCACAGGGTCGGAACACTGGCTGTATGAGCTGGTCATGCAGCATGAATCGGGCATATACAACCGGATCCGCGACCGGCTCAACCAGCAGGATGTTGTTGCTTTCAGGAACATGCCGCCGCAGGTACTGGCAGAAGAACAATCGCTGAAGAAAAAGCTGCAATCGGCCGCCGCCGATTCAACATCGATCGATGACTGGCTCGGCGCCAACGAGCAATGGCAGTCGTTTTTGCAGCGCCTGCAAAAAAACCATCCCGGCTACTACCGGCTCCGCTATGCCTCTATCATGAAATCGCCGGCCGGCTTGCTGAACAATCCGCCTCCACAAACCACGCTTGTGCGTTATTTTTTTACCGGCAGCCATTTATGCGCCGTGGTGGCCGACCAGCAACAGAAAAAACTATTCCGGCTCGACAGCACCGGTATTGCCCGGGCCATTGACGCCATCAGCCAGCCCGGTATCACCCCAGCGGCGATGAGCGGGCTCCTGCATTTGCTGTACAACCAATTGTGGGCACCTCTTTCTTCGGCTGTGCATCACCGTAAGCTGGTGATCATACCCGACGATCTTTTATATAAATTAAGTTTTGAACTGCTGACGCCCCAACCGGTCGGCAGTTTCAAGGAGCTGTCTGACAAGGCGCTGCTGGCCCAATACGCGATATCTTACCGTTACAGCCTTTTACAGCAGGACGAAGACTCCGGCGCAACGAGAAAAGCCAATTTCATTGCCTTTGTACCCGGCTTTGAGCAGAATGAGCCTGACTCGCTTTTCCGCGGACTCGATGACGGCTATGCGCAATTGCTGCCCCTGCCGTTTTCTTACCGGCTGGCGGAAAAAGCAAGGCGCTGGTTTGGCGGAGAAACCTTTCTGCGCGACGCCTGCACCGCCGCCAATTTTATGCGCCAGGCATCCAACCACCGCATTTTGCATATCGGTACGCACGCCGAATTTGACGACCTGCATCCCAGCTACTCCCGGCTGATCTTTTCGCGGCAACCCGGCGACAGCAGCGACGGGCATGCCGTTTACCTTCACCAGTTGTATGATTTCGACCTGCAGTCAGACCTTTCGGTGCTGACGGCCTGCGAATCGGGCCGTGCGGGCTATGCCGATGGCGAAGGCATGCTGTCGATGGCCCATGCTTTTCATTACGCAGGCAGCCGGAGCATGCTGACCGGCCTCTGGAAAATCGACGACCAGGCCAGCGCGGAGATCATTGCCTCTTTTTACCGCTACCTGCAAAAAGGTGAAACAAAGCCCGAAGCCCTTCGCCGGGCCAAGCTCGACTACCTTGCCCATGCCGAAGGAAGAACGACAGCCCCCGTGTACTGGGCGGGGCTGGTGATCATGGGCGACGAAGCTCCCCTGCAATTCGAATCCGCCGGTTTATCACCCGCCTGGTGGCTGCTGTTGCTGCCCGTGCTGGGATACGCCGTCGTCCGCCTCCGGAAAAACAGGACACTGGTCCAACGCCGGAATTCTTTAAATTGATGGCATGAGACGCCCTCTTTTGCTCGCGCTGCTTATAACCGGCACGTTTGCCCATGCGCAAAAAAACCTGCATGAAAAAGCCATAGTGGTCGATACGCACAACGATGTGTTATCATCCGCCACCATGAAAGGATTAAACATAGAAGACGACCTGCGTGGCAAAACACACAGTGATATCAATCGCTTCAGAAGAGGCGGCATAGACCTGCAGGTTTTTTCTATCTTCTGCGATGAAAAATACGGTAAAGGAACCGCCTTCAATTATGCGCTGCGCGAGATCGATTCGCTCGATGCCATTGTGGCCCGCAACCCCGCTCGGATGATGGCGGTGAATACGGTAGCCGATCTGAGAACCGCCGTCAGAAAAAGACTGGTGGGCGCCATGAAGGGCGTAGAGGGCGGTCATATGATAGAAGACAGCATGCTGTACCTCGACAGCCTGTATAAACGCGGCGCCCGTTACCTTACGCTTACCTGGAACAATTCCACCTCATGGGCAAGCTCGGCCTGGGACGAAACCTATTTTGACCAGGGTAAGCCGACGCCCATCAAACAAAAAGGACTGAATGATTTTGGCCGGCAGGTGGTGAGGCACATGAATGAGCTTGGCATGCTGGTGGACCTGAGCCATGTGGGGAAACAAACCTTTTTCGATGCGCTGGCCGCCAGCACCAAACCCGTGCTGGTATCTCACAGTTGCGTATATGCGATTTGCCCCGTGCCCCGGAACCTTACCGACGAACAGATCATCGCCATCGGTAAGAACGGCGGCGTAATACACCTCAATTTCTATTCGGGTTTTCTCGACAGCAGCTTCAACCGGCGTCGCGAAGCCTTCCAGGACAGCCATAAAGGGGAAGTTGATTCACTGAAGGCAACCGGTATGCCCTCTTATAGCATCGATGAATGGATCTCGCGGAAATATGCTGAAGAAGCCGAGCAACTGCGTCCGGGTATGAACCTGCTGCTCGATCACCTTGACCATATCGTTCGGCTGATCGGCGTTAACCACGTAGGGCTCGGCTCCGATTTCGACGGTATCGACTCCAGTCCGCTCGACCTCAACGGCGTGGAAGACATGCCGAATATAACCTCCGCACTGCTGCTGCGCGGCTATTCGAAAAAAGACATCCGTAAAATACTGGGCGGCAATTTCATCCGGCTGCTCAAGGCAAATGAACGATGAAGATCCTCTGGAAATACCTGAAGCCTTATCGAAACTGGGTCTTCCTGGCCCTGTTGCTGGCGGGTGTCGGCCAGATATTGTCGCTGTACGACCCGATCATATTCGGCAAGGTGATCGATAAATATGCGCTGAATCCCGAACGGCTGGCAGAACAAGAACGCATTCGCGGCGTAAGCTGGCTGCTGGCGCTGGCGGTCGGCGTGGCGTTGTTATCGCGCGTTGCGCAAACCTTCAAAGATTATGTGGTGCGGCTGGTGGTGCAGAAATTCGGCATGCAGGTTTTCAATGACGGGTTACGTCAAACCCTGCGCCTTCCTTACCAGGACTTCGACACCCAAAGCAGTGGCGAAACCCTGTCGAAGCTGCAAAAAGTGCGGAACGACACCGAACGTTTTATCAATTCCTTTATCAATATCCTGTTCTCCTCACTGGTCGGCATCGGCTTTCTCATCTGGTATGCCGTCACCAAGCACTGGGCGCTGATCCCGGTTTTCCTGATCGGTGTGGTGCTGCTGGGCGGACTCACCAGCCTGCTCAGCCGCCGGATCAAAACCATACAACGGTCGGTGGTGAAACAGACCAACCTGCTCAGCGGCTCGATTACCGAATCGCTGCGCAATATCGAGCTGGTGAAAAGCCTGGGGCTCACTTACCCGGAAATCAGGCGGCTGAGCGCTTTTACGCGCCGCATCTTTGACCTGGAAATGGAAAAGACCCGCAAGGTGCGCACCCTTTCCTTTTTGCAGGGCACCACGCTGAACCTGCTCAAACAATCCATCCTGTTCATACTGCTCTGGCTGATCTTCCGCAATGTGCTGAGCACCGGCGAACTGATATCGATGCAGTTCATTTCCACGGGCATTATCGGGCCGCTGCAGGACCTCGGCAATATCATATTGCAGTACCGTGAAGCGGAAGCGTCATTGCAGGTCTTCAACGAGCTGATGGAGCAATCGCCCGAATACCGGCCCGAAGAGCCCATCGATGTGGAAGACATCACGCACCTGCATTTCGACAGCGTTTATTTCAGGCACCGCAATGCCCCGCAGTATGCGGTGGAAAACATTTCGTTTGAAGTGTCACTGGGCGAAACCATCGCTTTTGTCGGGCCGTCGGGTTCGGGCAAGTCCACACTTGTAAAGCTCCTGGTCGGTCTTTATACGCCCACAGCGGGAGATATCAGCATCGACGGAATCTCGGTTAAGCATATCCGTTATAACCGCATCCGGCGCCAGTTGGGCTTTGTTACGCAGGAAACACAGTTGTTTTCGGGCACCATCCGCGACAATATGTTATTTGTAAAACCCGATGCCAGCGACGAAGAGATCTATGAAGCATTGGAAAAGGCGGCTGCCCTGCCGCTGGTAACCGGCTCGCAACGGGGGCTCGATACCATACTGGGCGAAGGCGGCAAGCGGGTTTCGGGCGGAGAGAAGCAGCGGCTTGCCATTGCGCGGGCGCTGCTGAGAAACCCGCGGCTGCTGATCTTCGACGAAGCCACGTCGGCGCTCGATTCCATCACCGAAGAAGACATCACATCCACCATCCGCGACATATCTGCCGAACAAAAACAGATGACCATACTGATCGCTCACCGGCTCTCGACCATCATGCATGCCGATACCATTTACGTGCTTGAAAAAGGCCGCATTGTGGAAAGCGGAAAGCATGCGGAACTGGTCGAAAGCAAGGGGCTTTACTACGCCATGTGGCGCCAGCAGGTGGGCGAGCGTCCGGGTGCACCCGCGGCCAGCGAACCAGGCGAAACCTTAATAAGCGAGTAGCTTTTCGATCATTTCAGCCATCCGCTGCTGCGGCAGGAACTGCTGTTCCAGCAAGCGGTTGAACGGAACAGGCGTATCGAGCGAACCGCAACGCATTACCGGCGCATCGAGGGTTTCAAAACAATGTTCGGCGATCCACGCGGCGATCTCTGCGCCTATGCCATAGGTCAGGGTGTCTTCATGCAGCACCAGCACTTTACCGGTTCTTTCGACCGACTGCCTGATGCTGTCGTAATCGAGCGGCAACAGGGTTCGCAGGTCAACGATATCAATGCCGAGATGCATATTTGCCATCGCATACTCCAGCGCCCAATGCACGCCTGCGCCATAGGTAATGATACTGATCATATCACCTTCCTGCACTTGTCGCGCTTTGCCGATGGGCAGCACGGTATAACCGGCTGCAACCTTTCCGCTGACACTTCGGTACAAGGCTTTGTGCTCGAAAAACAATACCGGGTTGGGATCTTCAAAAGCGGCCAGCAACAACCCCTTTGCATCGGCGGGGGTGGATGGATAAACCACTTTCAATCCCGGCACGTGAGTGAACCAGCCCTCGTTGCTCTGGCTGTGAAACGGCCCTGCGCCAACACCTGCACCGGTTGGCAGGCGGATAACAACATTCGGGGCATGTCCCCAGCGATAATGGCTTTTTGCCAGGTTGTTCACGATCTGGGTAAAGCCCGCGCTCACAAAATCGGCAAACTGCATTTCCACCATCGACTGGTACCCTTCGAGCGATAAACCCAGTGCCGTGCCCAAAATGGCACTCTCGCAAAGCGGCGTGTTGCGCACCCGCGCGGCGCCGTATTTATCGAGCAGTCCGCTGGTGATTTTGAACGCCCCGCCGTAGCCGGCGATATCCTGGCCCATCAGCACCAGGCGATCGTGTTTTTGCATGGCCAGGTCGATCGCTTCACTGATCGCATCCACCAGCCGCAGCTCTTTTTCCGCCGCCGCCGCCGGGTCTTCGGCAGGCGCTGCCGGAACGGCATATACCGACCGCAATTCATCCTGTACCCTGAAATCTGCAAACCCTGTTTCGGTGGCCTGCAGCAGCTCCTGGTCAATGAAGCTGGTCATCAGCGCCCTGTCTTTTTCTATAAACTCGGGGGATATCACGTCAATGGACAACAGCCAGTTTTCAAAATTCGATACCGGGTCTTTGGGCGCCCATTCTTCAAACAAATGCGGCGGAACATATTTTACACCGCTGGCCTCCTCGTGCCCCCGCATGCGGAAGGTCATGCATTCCACCAGGTAAGGTTTCTGTTCCCGGATGCAGTACTCTCTTACGCCACGAATGGTATCGTACACCGCCATGAGGTTGTTACCGTCGATCCTGATGCCCTCCATGCCATAACCCTGGGCGCGGTCAACCAGCGAGGCGCAGCGGTATTGCTCACTGACGGGAGAGCTGAGCGCATAGCCATTGTTCTCGATCACGAATATCACCGGGAGATCCCATACGGCTGCTACATTCAGGGCTTCGTGGAAATCTCCTTCGCTCGTGCCGCCGTCGCCGGTAAACGCGAGCGATGCTTTTCCGCTGCCGGATAATTTTGCGGCAAGGGCAGCGCCATCAGCCAGCGCAAGCTGGGGGCCGAGGTGCGAAATCATGCCGCAGATATGGTGTTCTTTGGAACCGAAATGAAAACTGCGTTCACGCCCCAGGCTATACCCGTTACGGCTTCCCTGCCATTGCAGGAACAAGCGATGCAGCGGCATATTGCGCGTGGTAAACACACCCAGGTTGCGATGCAGCGGGAAAAGCCATTCATCGGGCAACATGGCCAGGGTGGCGCCCACCGAAATGGCTTCCTGTCCGATGCCACTGAACCATTTGCTGATCTTTCCCTGTCGCAGGTAGAGCAGCATTTTTTCTTCAATTAGTCGCGGCAGCAGCAAACGCCGGTAGAAAGAGATCAGCTCGTCATTACTCAGGTTGCAACGGTCAAAATCCATGTCACCTGTTTTTGGTTTCGTTGCCGGAATATAAAATCGACGATCCTATGGAAAAAAGAATACTGAACAGCAGCGCCCACCAGAAACCGTCTACTGCAAAGCCCGGAACCAGCTTCGCGCACAACAGGATGATAAGCGCGTTGATAACAAAAAGAAACAGCCCCAGCGTAATAATGGTTACAGGAAGGGTGAGTATGATCATGATCGGTTTAACGACAGCATTGAGTACCGCCAGCACGGCGGCAACAATCAATGCGGTCACATACGAATCGATATGCACACCTCCCAGAATACGGGAAAGGCCAAAAGCGACCAGTGCAGCAATGAGTAACCTGATTAGAATATTCATGCGTTATGGGTTTGTTTGTTTGGGAACAGGCAGCGTTTGCATGTATCCGTTGAAAGAAATAGCCTGCCGGCTGGTGCTCACTACATTCAGGTACGTGGTTCCGTTGTCGAAAATATTGAACTGAAGCTGCTGCACATCGATGCCGTGCGGCCGGATCAGCAACGACCTGCTTTTTTTGTTCTTTTCAATACTGTAATCAAAATCAGTTGATTCAAACCGCAATGGGCTTTCTGCCGTATTCATGGGTGCGGAATAGGCTCTTCCCATATAGGGCAGGTCAACGGTCAGCTTATTGTTATCGACGCGCACAAAATAAAGGGTGCTCAACATCCTCGACCGGCTGCCGAGCGGTTGAACGCTCTGTGCGGTGAACTGAAAGCTTTTGCTATCAACCAGCGAGTCCACCTGTGCGGCCGTGGTGGCCGAGTCTTGCGAAACGCGTGTGTGGCTGCAGGCAGCCAGCAAAAGCGGTAAGAGCAAATAGACGATACTGTTTTTCATGGCGTTGCTTTTGAATCAGTCGTGTGGTTGCCTGGGAAGGGTCTTCTGTTGCGTAACGCCCGCTGCCCGCGAGGCGGGTTGTGAACAGGATTGCAGGTTTTCTTTTTGCCGGCTGATCATTTCCCGCTTTTGTTTTTCTTCTGTTCGCTTCTTTTCCTGCAGGTGCCCGGGGTAAAAAGCAACAGCGGCCCCGGCAGTAAAACCGATCAGTACCAGTAAAAGCCATTTTGTAACGGATGACCCTTTGCGCATGGCGCTCCTTTTCATAAAGATACAGAATGCTAGGGAGCATCTTTCACGCAGCGAAAACCTACATGGCTCATTCCGCTTTCGGGCGAGCTTGCCTGCCGCGCACTGGGGCGGTAGCGCTGGCAATAGCTGTCGTGGCATAAAAAAGAGCCGCCCTTCTGCACCCGCAGCGGCGTATAAGGCTGGGCGGGATCGCGGCTGGCGGCCGGCCCCCGGGGGTTGTCGATCACCTCTCCTTCTTCGTAGGTCTGGTAAAGCAGCTTGTCGTACCAGTCGTTACACCACTCCCATACATTACCGGCCATATCATACAGTCCGTATCCGTTCGGCGCGAACGACTTCACCGGCGCCGTTCTTTCAAACCCGTCTTTTTTGGTGTTGTTGTCAGGGAAATGCCCCTGCCAGGTATTGGCAAATACGCGGTTGTCGGTCGGCGCTTCGTCGCCCCACACAAAGTTTTTTCCTTCCAGGCCGCCACGCGCTGCAAACTCCCATTCCGCTTCTGTCGGTAATCTCTTGCCCGCCCATTTGCAGTAGGCCTGTGCGTCGTTCCAGCTCACCATTACCACCGGGTGCAGCTCACGGCCTTCGACAGATGAGCCCGGCCCTTCGGGGTGCTGCCAGTCGGCGCCGGGCTCCCAGCGCCACCATTGAGTAAGGTCGTCGGTTGAGACCGGTTTGGCGGTGCTATGAAAAACCAGTCCGCCAGCCACCAGGTCTTTCGGATCGGGTGGCGGTGTACCGGGCGGTACCTGCGCCATAATCTCTTCCAGCTTGGGCGCCTTCTCGGCATCGGTAATATAATGCGTGGCAGATACGAAACGGGCAAACTCGGCATTGGTCACTTCTGTGGCGTCCATCCAAAAGCCTTTCAGCTTTACAGGATGTGCGGGCCTTTCTTCTTCCCAGGTCATGGGATCGTTTGAGCCCATGGTAAAACGACCACCGGGAATCCACACCATCCCGGGCGGCGGTGCACCGGGCGGCGCCGGCTGACCCTTTGGTGCAATGATGAAATATCCTGCCGCGGCCGCCGCTAGCAATACGGCAACGAGGATCAGTCCCTTTTTCATTGTCGGTAAATATAGCTATACCACCACCATTTCATAGAAGGCATCCGGTTGCAGGTACTTATTGGCCAGGGCCTGCAGGCTTTCTGCCGAAATATTTTTTATCGTGTCGATGCTCTTATAGAAATGTGATTCGCCGAGCTCGTTCAGGATGAGGTTTTTCCACCGGCCGATCACCTGGAACGGACCGTCGAGGTCGCCCAGCAGCGAGCCCATAATATAATTTCTTACCAGCAACAACTCCTCTTCGCCCACCGGCTCATTGCGCAGCCTTTCCATTTCGTTGTATACTTCCCCGATGGCCGCCTCGCAAACATCGCGGCCGGCCTCGGTCGATACCATCCAGGCCGATGACTGCCGGTGGTTCTGCAGGTAGCTATAGATGCCGTAAGTATATCCCTTGTCTTCGCGGATATTGGTCATCAGGCGCGAACCGAAGAACCCGCCAAAAATATTGTTGAGCACCTGCGCCCCGAAAAAATCGGGATGGTGCCGGTTGGGAAAGGGCCGTGCCAGGCGGATAGCCCCCTGCATACCCTGGGGATCATTGTTTACCCGGTATATCCGTTCAGCAGCGGGCATTATTGTATGATCTGTTCTTACCGTAGCATTGCCGTGAAGCGGCAGGTCGCCAAAAACATTTTCGAGTTGCTCAAAAATATCGTGCGGCAGGCGCCCCGCTACAAAGATCATACAGCGCCCCCGGCGATAATACTGGTCATAAAAACCGAGCAGCTCTTCCCGGCCGATGGCGGCAAGGTCTTCGTGACGGCTGTAACGACCATACGGGTGATCGAAGCCATAGAGCTTTTCGTCGATCAGCCGGTTGGCGACAAAATCGTTTTTTTTCAGGTTTACATCAAGCCGCTGGGCATTGGTTTTTTGATAAAGCGCCAGCTCTTCTTCGGGAAAAGAAGCCTCGGTCAGTATTTCGCGAACCACCGGCAGCAGGTGGGGCAGGTGCCGGGTCAGCCCCTGCAGGTTCAGCAGCGCCGTTTCGCTATAACAGGAACGGCCAAACGAAGCACCGTAATAATCGAAGTGCTCGTTAATGGCGAAAGCGGTTTTATGGGCGGTGCCGTTCTTCAGCAAAAAGTTGGCGGCAGCCGCCACCATATTGCGCTTCTCGTACCAGTTGCCGGCCCAGAAAACCCATTCCACCTGGATCACTTCTTCAGCGCCGGCGTTAATGGCATATACTTCCACCCCGTTTCGCAGCACATATTTATCGACCGGTTTAAGCCTGATGTCAAAGTCCACGGCATTCAGGTAAGGCGGCGCTTCTTTGCGGTTAATCATCGTCTTCTTCGTCTTCGTTTTCAATATCACCCGCCAGCACGGCTGCTTCGGCAGCAGCGCGGTAATAGAGGGTATTGCTGTTATTCTCTGTTAAAATGGCCCGGCTTTCGTTCAGGATATCCGCGGCCGTTACAGCCTGGTATTTTTCCAGCTCTTCGTTTATCAGCGCGGCATCGCCCAACAGTTCATAATAAGCCAGGCTGGCGGCCCGGCTCATAACGCTCATGTCTTCGAAGGCAAGCGTGCTTTCCGTTTTATTCTTCACTTTTTCCAGCTCGGCGGCGGTAACGCCGTTTTCCTGGAGCAGCGCGATTTGCTCCTGCACCGCAGCTTCGGCTTCTTCCAGGGTAACACCCCGCACCAGCCGTCCTTCCACCGCCAGCAGGCCGGCATCGGAAGAGCCGAAATGATAGCAATCGAGGTTGGTAAAGAGATGTTGCTCTTTTACCAGCGACTGGTAGAGGCGGCTGGAGGCGCCATGTCCGAGTATATCGCTCATCAGATCAACTGCATAATAACGCGGGTCGAGTCGCGCAGGCATATGCCAGGTTTTGACAAAAGCGTCTACCGGCACCGGGGCGCTGGTATCGAGCCGGCGGGGCGCGGTCTGCACTGGTTCCTGTGGCAGGTGACGGTGGTATTTTTCACCGGCAGGAATGGTACCGAACCATTTTTCAGCCAGCGCATATACCTGTTCGGTCACTACATTTCCCGCCACTACCAGGATAGCATTGCTGGGATTATAGTGTTTGCCGAAGAACGACTTCACGTCGGCCAGGCTCGCTTCTTCGATGTGCTTCAGCTCACGGCCGATGGTCATCCATTTATACGGATGTACTTCATACGCCATCTGACGCATCTTGAACCACAGGTCGCCATAAGGCCGGTTGAGGTAATGCTCTTTGAATTCCTCACTTACCACCTTGATCTGCACGTCGAGGCTTTTTTTGCTGAAAGCCAGGCTGAGCATCCGGTCGCTCTCCAGCCAGAAAGCAGTTTCGATATTGGCAGCCGGCAACTGGCAGTAATAATTGGTGAGGTCGTTGGTGGTATATGCATTGTTTTCACCGCCTGCCTTTTGCAACTCATCGTCGTATTCTGCAATATTGATACTGCCGCCGAACATCAGGTGCTCAAACAGGTGGGCAAAACCCGTACGCCGGGGGTCTTCATCACGCGCGCCGACATCATATAACACATTTACAACGGCCATGGGGGTGGATGCATCTTCATGCACCAGCACCCGCAGCCCATTCGACAAAACAAAGCGGGCAAACTGGATCATACTAAAACGCGCTTTTTGACGCGACTGCAATATTAACCCCTGATCACTTAAGAATGTTGATCACTTTGAGGGTTAGCACCTCAATTTTGCCGTCTTCGCGGCGCACCACCATCACTTTGAGTTTCTCGCCCGGCTGTTGCAGCATGGAACGGTAGGCCTGGATATTGCGCGACATATTATTATTTATCGCTATAATAATGTCTCCTTCCCGGAATCCCGCCTCTTCAGCGGGCGACCCTTGCATGATATCGGTAACCCTTATCTGGCCGTTGATAAAATAAAAGCCCAGGCCGGTGTATGCATAATCGAACTGGTCTTTGAAATGCCGGTTGGGCACCAGGTAAATTTCCCGGCGCTGGTAGTTCAAATATGCATTGAAGCGCCGCAGCAGATCATTGCCGATCAGTCCGCCGAGATACGGATAGCTGGTCACATTAAACTCATCATCAAAGATATACGTAGGTACTTTTCTGAACCTATATGGGCCCAGCTTTACTTCTTTTACCGTGGTAAGCCGCATCGAGGCTTTACCGCCCAGGCCCTCCGCCTGGGTTCGGTACATCTTTTTATTCTTATCGAACAACAGGCTGTCGTCTACAAAATTATCGTTCAGCAAAAGGCAGAGGCCGGCGCCGGTGTCGAAAAAATAACGCGCCTGCGACGTGGTATAGTCGCGCAGCCGCAATTCGGTAATGGGAATAGTGGCCAGCGTGGGGCGCAGCAGGAAACCGCCGCGCGGATACCGGAAAGTTCCCTGGCGATACACGCGCATCTGCAGCGTATCATAATCGATCCGGACAATATAGCGGGAAAAGAAGCTGAAGCCGATGATGCCGTCGATCCTTTCACCATATACGCTGGTCAGTATCTCATAATCGTTGATGTGAAAATTAAGGCTATCGACCTCCAGGCCCGGAAAGCGCAGGCGGTGGTTATTGGCGAAACGGACCTTTTTAATGCCCGCAATGCCGCGAATGGTGCGGTCGGAAACCTCGGTAGGGATTTTCAGCCGGTCGACCGTAACTGAATCCAGGCTGATGCCGCCGCTGCCGGTATCGAGAATGAAATTCAGCGAATCGGGAACATCGTCGAATTTGGCGCGTACCATTACCACGCCGCCATTATATAAGCGGAAAGGGATGTCGGTAATGAATTGGGCCGGAGGCTGCGAAAAATACTCCTGGCCCAGCACAACCGACTGCATGGCTATTAATAAGAATACCCCTAGATAAAAGGCTCGTTTCAGTTCATTCACAGGCAGCAGCGAACTTGGTTACCCCTTGAATTTACGTTTATATTTACTTTTGCTCCAGAATTAATGACGAATGGAATTATCAGGCATTTATGAACGCGCGCTGAAGTTTGCGTTTTTATCGGTCGAAGAAGGCGAATACCTCTATCACCATGCACCCCTTACCGAATTGATGCAAGTGGCCGACACCCTCCGCCGGCAGCAGGTTCCGCATGGAAAAGTGACCTGGATCATCGACCGCAACCTCAATACCACCAATGTCTGTATAGCGAACTGTAAGTTCTGCAACTTTTATCGCATCCCCGGTCATGCGGAGGCGTATATCACCGACATCGGCACCTATGAGCGGAAGATCAGTGAAACCTTTCGCTATGGTGGCGAGCAGTTGCTGCTGCAGGGTGGCCATCATCCCGACCTGGGACTCGATTATTATACGCAGCTCGTCCGCGAGCTTAAGAAACGTTTTCCCCTGCTGAAGCTGCATGCGCTAGGGCCCCCCGAGGTGGCGCATATCTGCAAGCTGGAAAAGAAATCGCACCACGAAGTGCTGAAGGCGCTGAAAGACGCGGGACTGGACTCCCTGCCCGGCCCCGGTGCGGAAATACTGATAGACCGTGTTCGCCGCCTGATCAGCAAAGGCAAATGCGGCTCGCAGGAATGGCTGGACATTATGCACGAGGCGCATAAGCTGAACCTCACCACTTCGGCCACCATGATGTTCGGCCACGTGGAAACCATTACCGAACGCATGGAGCACCTGGTCAGGATCCGGGAGGTGCAAGCCAGAAAGCCTGATAATGTAAAAGGGTTTATCGCCTTTATACCGTGGACCTTCCAGGACGTCGATACCCTGCTGGCGCGTATCAGGGGCGTACACAACCTGACCACCGCCGAAGAATATATACGGATGATCGCCCTCAGCCGCATCATGCTGCCCAATATCAAAAACATCCAGGCCAGTTGGCTGACCGTGGGAAAAGACGTGGCCCAGCTTTGCCTGCATGCCGGCGCCAACGATTTCGGCAGCATCATGATAGAAGAGAATGTGGTCAGCGCTGCAGGCGCCCCGCACCGCTTCACATATAAAGGCATCCAGGAAGCGATTGCAGAAGCGGGCTTCGAGCCGCAACTTCGCAACCAGCAATACGAATTCAGGGAGATTCCCGCCGATATCGAAGAGCAGGTGATCAATTACTGACCATACAACCCTGCGGTGTTTTTTACTGTCTGTGAACCATGAAAAAAGGACAACCTTCGCTGCTGCTCTGTTTGCTGCTGGATGCCGTGGGTTATTTTTCCTATGCCGTTCCTGCGCTGGGCGAATTCAGCGACCTTATCTGGGCGCCCATTTCCGGGCTGCTTTTCTACCAGCTTTTTGGGGGATGGAAAGGTGCCCTGGGCGGTGTGTTCAGTTTTGCGGAAGAGATCCTTCCGTTCACTGATTTCATTCCCAGCTTTACCATCGGCTGGCTGCTGAGCCGCCTGAAGCACCGCGCCCCCAATACCCTCATAGCCACCCGGTAGTTTAGACGGTGTAGCCATTGAACCGGCCGTTTCCGGTAAATTTACCCGGATACCGGCCTGTTTTACATTTTACGGCACAGTTTTGGCGGTGTCTTTTGCAGGAATTTAGAAAGTGCTGCCGACAGAATAAAATGTCGGACCTGTTCGGAGAAGCAATTGGCTGGTGGGAGTTGGATAAAATAAAAAAGGGGTCAGAATAGACATTCAACCCCGTTTTTAAAATCCAATATCCTATGAAAAACCAGTACAATAATAGTGGTTTTCTCTTATCATGCCAACTATTTTATAAAATAGCGTACAAATACGCGTTTCCCTAATTCTTCAGTAATTTTTCTGTTACGCTCCTGCCGGTTTCAGTTTGCACTAACGTGATGATATACATACCTTTTTCCAGCGACGACACATCCACGGTTTGCAGGCCTGCTTTCAGCTTCATAGACAACCGGGGTTTACCGCTGGCATCGCTCAGCAGCATATCGAGCGCCTGTTCGGAGCGAATGATCAGCATATTATCGACCGGGTTGGGATAGAACCTGCAAGACATTTCCCCGGCCAGTCCCGTCGACGCCACCCGCGACGACTGCTTGT
>JAKPBL010000467.1 GCA_029778965.1 Bacteroidota bacterium | reverse complement strand
CCCGGCGTAAAGGCAGCCGATGGCAAACAGCAGGCAGGTAAGAAGGGATCTGTTCATGTCACAATGCTACACTATATTTGACGACTAAAACCATGCCGTTTGAACCTGCCGCGTTTTATTGCCACCCGCATCGCCTTCAACCGGCAAAAATCCTTCTCGCGGTTCATCATCAGGCTGGCGATTACGGCAACCACCATCAGTGTGGCAGCCATGATACTGGCGCTTAGCTTCACCAGCGGTTTTCAATTTACGATCAGCCAGAAGATATTCCAGTTCTGGGGACATATACGCATTCAGCATTACGAGCCCGAGCGCGTCAACGTAAGCGGCGAAACCCCTATTTACCGGAGCGACAGCGTTGAAAACCTGGTGCACGAGATCAAAGGCATCGACCGGATACAGGCTTTTGCCACCAAAAACGCCATTCTCAAAACGCCCGAAAGCATAGAGGGCATTCTCTTCAAAGGATATGACAGGAATTACGATACCAGCCGGCTGGCCTCTTTCCTGAAAGCCGGTCGCTGGATGCAGTTTCCCGACAGCGGCTACAGCAACGACATTGTGCTATCGGCTTATACCGCCAACCAGCTCAAGCTGAAAGCGGGCGACCAGGTGCTGATCTATTTTATACAAGACGACGGCAGCGCGCCGCGGGCCCGGAAGCTCAACATATCGGGCATTTATAAAACCGGCATCGAAGAATTTGATAAGCTCATCGCCATCGGCGACATACGGCTGGTACAGCGGCTCAACGACTGGCCCGACAAATACATTGGCGGATATGAAGTTTTCCTGCACGATTACCACCAGATAGACACCATGAACGAAGCCATTTTTACCCGGCTTCCCATGATGTGGAACAGCCGGAGCGTGCAAGACATCAACCCGAATATCTTCGACTGGCTGGGCTTGCAAGACCGCACCATCGTGATCACACTGGTCATCTTAATCATCGTGGCGGTGCTCAACCTGGTTACCTGTCTCATTATCCTGGTGCTGGAACGCACCCGTATGGTCGGTGTGCTGAAAGCGCTGGGCGCCTACAACAAAGACATCCGCAAAATATTTCTCTACCACGGCGCAGTAATAACGCTGGCCGGCATCCTGTTGGGCAATACCCTCGCTTTTGCGCTGATCGCCGTACAAAAGAAATGGGGACTGCTCAAACTGCCGGAAGACATGTATTATATCGACAAGGCCGAAGTGCAGCTCATTCCCTGGCAGATCATTGCCGTTAATGTCGGCACTTTCATTATTTGCCTGCTGGTGCTGCTCATTCCCAGCCTGATCGTGAAAAAAGTGCAGCCCGTTAAAGCCATTACCTTCAGCTAACACTGATGGGGGAAAATTTACCGCACCAGGTGCGACAACAATATGCCCGTAGCCACGGCGGCATTCAATGATTCCGCCTGCCCGATACGGGGAATCGTAACCGTACCGGTAAGCAGCGGCAGCAAACCAGGCCTTATCCCTTTCGACTCGTTGCCAATGACCAGGGCAGCGGGGAGGCGCACCTCCACCGACGGCAACGGCTGACCGCCGAGCACAGCGCCGATCACCGAAAGGTCGCCCTGCTCTTTTATATAGCTCTCCAGGTCGGTGTACAGCACCGATACCCGGGCAATGCTGGCCATGGAGCTCTGCACCACTTTCGGCGCATATACGTCGGCGGTATCTGTGCTGCAAACGATCTTCGAGATGCCGAACCAGTCGGCAATGCGTACCAGCGTACCGAGGTTACCGGGGTCCTGGATGCCGTCGAGCACCAGTTGCCAGGGACCGGCCGGCAAATCGGCGGCGGGCTGCCCGAAAACGGCCAGCACCTGGTTGGGCGCCGGCAAAAAGGACAACCGCTGCAGTTCATCGTCTGTTACCGGCTGCACCGGCAGTCCTGCAACCGCGGTGCGGCTCATCCAGGCTTCAGTGGCATAAATCGCGACGGGCGGGGTGCGGCCAATGGCCAGCAGCTCGTCCACAATCTTCGGTCCTTCGGCAACAAATCGTTTTTCACTGTCTCTTAGTTTTTTCTGGCTTAAACTTTGGATATATTTGACCTGTTTTTTTGTAATCATCACTTGCATTTTTTGCTGCGACCAGATCCCATATTGCCGGCCGGCCGAACCTACAGATCCCTGCTGGCGATCTGTTTTTGTTTGTGTACCTGCTGGCTGGTTACCGGATGCAAGGTTATTAAAAATTATCCCACCGGTAAACCCTTTGTTTACCAGACAAACATCCGGATCAATAGCCGGCTGTCGCAATCGGAACGTACCGACCTCAAAACAAAGCTGCTCAACCAGGTCGACGACAGCCTGCAGGCGCGCTGGGTACAGAAGGCCTTTGTGCGGCAAACCCTGAGTAACCCGCCTGTTTTCGATACCGCCAATGTCAGCAAATCGATCATTTACATCAATGACCTCCTGAAAGCGAACGGTTACATGTACGGAAAGGTAAGCTGGGACAGCTCGCTGGCCGTGGTTCCGGAAAAAAACCAGCAGCGTGTGACCGTTAACTTCACGGTGACCACGGGAAAAGTGATGACGCTCGATTCGGTGACCTATAATTTCCGCGACAGCACCCTGCAGGCCCTGGCCCTGGCGAACAAAAATGCCAGCATGCTGAAAACAGGAACCGTTTATACCAAAGAGAAAGTGGCCGATGAAATAAACCGGCTGCTGACGATCTACCGCGACAACGGATACCTGCGCTTAACCCGCGAAGACATCTATGCCCAGGTTGATACCCTGGTAGCCGGGCTGCTTGACCCGAGCCTTGATCCTTTCGAGCGGGCAATTTTGTTGGAAGAAATGCAAAAAAGAAGGGAAGACCCGCGCATCGATGTACAGTTCAGGCAACGCGGCACCGAAAATTCCGACCGCCTGCGACAGTTTTATTTCGGCAAAGTCA
>JAKPBL010000107.1 GCA_029778965.1 Bacteroidota bacterium | reverse complement strand
CTGGATCGGTTTGTTTGCGGAAGTAGATACCGCCGTGGAAGACTTTGCCGTGCTCCATGACTTCTGGAAAGCGGGCGAGGCCAGCGAGGAAGAGGTGAAAGAAGCGTATAACAAAGCCCTGACGGCCGTTGAAGACGCCGAGTTCAAGAGCACCCTCAACCAGCCGGAAGACGAATTGCCGGCAGTGGTACAGATCAATTCAGGCGCAGGAGGCACCGAAAGCCAGGACTGGGCCCAGATGCTGGCCCGCATGTACCGGATGTATGGTGAAAAACAGGGATATAATGTGACGGAGCTCGACTGGCAGGATGGCGACGGCGCCGGTATCAAAAGTGCTACCTACCAGTTCGACGGGCCTTTTGCTTATGGTTTCCTGAAAGGAGAAAGCGGCGTACATCGCCTGGTGCGGATTTCGCCCTTCGACGCCAATGCCCGCCGCCATACCTCATTTGCGTCGATATTCGTCTATCCGCTGGTGGACGACAGCATCGAGATCGAGGTCAAAGACAGCGAGGTGAAGATGGAAACTGCCCGAAGCGGCGGCGCCGGCGGACAAAACGTGAACAAGGTAGAGACGAAAGTGATGCTGACCCATATTCCTACGGGTATTGTGGTGATCTGCCAAACAGAGCGTACGCAGCTTGGCAACCGGGAAAAGGCCATGCAGATGCTGAAGAGCCGCTTGTATGAGGAGGAACTGCGCAAGCGGGAAGAGCTGAAAAATGCCACCAATGCCGCCAAGAAGAAGATAGAATGGGGCAGCCAGATTCGAAGCTATGTGTTTCATCCGTATAAAATGATCAAAGACCATCGTACCGATTATGAGGTCGGCAATGTGCAGCCGGTGATGGATGGCGAACTCGACGGATTCATTAAAGCTTACCTGATGAGCCAGAAAGAGGAAGAACCCACGTCTTAAACTAAAATACATTAAAGATGAGCTTAGGTACATTTTCCTATCCCATTCCCGCCAACGAGCCGGTGCTCAACTACGCTCCGGGCTCACCCGAAAAAGCTGCCCTGAAAAAAGTGCTGGCCGAATTAAAGCGAAAAGAAGCGGATATTCCCATGTATATCGGCGGCCGCGCCGTGCGTACGGGGAAAAAAATATCGATTCATCCGCCGCATGAAAGAGAGCATGTGCTCGGCTATTTCCACGAAGGCAACCGGAACCATGTTCACCAGGCCATCGATGCCGCGCTGAAAGCAAAGGCATCATGGGGTGCCATGAGCTGGGAAAACCGCGCCGCTATTTTCCTGAAAGCCGCCGACCTGATAGCAACGAAGTACCGCCCTTATATGAATGGCACTACCATGCTGGGACAAAGCAAGAACGTGTACCAGGCCGAGATCGATGCCGCCTGCGAGATCGTTGACTTCCTTCGTTTCAACGTGCATTACCTGAGCGAGATATACAAGCAGCAGCCGATCAGCAGCCCCGGGGTGCACAACCGCCTGGAATGGCGTCCGCTGGAAGGTTTTGTGCTGGCCATCACGCCCTTCAATTTCACCGCGATAGGCGGTAACCTGCCCACCTCGGCCGCCATGTGCGGCAATACGGTGGTATGGAAAGCGGCGCAGACCCAGATCTATTCGGCACAGATGTTCATGAAGGTTTTGCAGGAAGCGGGACTTCCCGACGGCGTTATCAACCTGATCTATGTGGATGGTCCCACGCTGGGCGATGTTTGTTTCAATCATCCCGATTTTGCCGGCGTGCATTTTACAGGCTCCACCGGCGTGTTCAACACCATGTGGGGAACCATCGGTGCGAATGTCGGCAAGTTCAAAACCTATCCGCGCATCGTGGGAGAGACCGGCGGTAAGGATTTCGTGCTGGCCCATAAAAGCGCCGATCCCGATGTGGTGGCAACGGCGCTGGCCCGCGGCGCTTTCGAATACCAGGGACAAAAATGCTCTGCCGCTTCACGTGCTTACCTGCCTTCCAATATCGCAGAGTCGGTAAAACGCAAGCTGGTTGACCAGGTATCGCAGATGAAGATGGGCTCGGTGGAAGACTTCTCCAATTTCATTAATGCGGTGATCGACGAACGCAGCTATGACAAGCTGAAGCGTTATATCGACCGCGCGAAGAAAGACCGCGGTGCGAAGATCCTGGTGGGTGGTAACTGCGATAAGCGCAAAGGCTACTTCATCGAGCCGACCGTTATCGAAGTGCGCGACCCGAAATACGTAACCATGTGCGAGGAGTTGTTTGGGCCGGTGCTGACCATTTACGTGTACGACGCTAACAATTTCGATAAGGCATTGACCCTGGTGGATACGACATCGCCCTACGCACTTACCGGCTCTATCCTGGCGCAGGATCGCGAAGCAGTAGAATTGGCTACCAACCGCCTGCGGAATGCAGCGGGTAACTTTTATATCAACGACAAACCGACCGGCGCCGTAGTGGGACAACAGCCTTTTGGCGGCGCCCGCGCCAGCGGCACCAACGACAAGGCCGGCTCTATGCTGAACCTGTACCGTTGGCTGAGTGCGCGTACGATCAAAGAAACGTATAACCCGCCGACCAGCTTCAAATATCCCTTCCTGGCGGAGGAGTAAGATAGTCTGCGGAACTTTTATTGATCCCTGTGGGAAATAGCGGCTACGTTGTTTCTCGCAGGGATTTTTGTTTCTCACGGAGGAACGGAGAGTTACTGGGCGTGTATATGCAGCTCATCTGTGTGAGACGGTTCGCGCAAAGACCGCCAAGGAGATTATTTACCCGTCGGGTGCCACCTGACGGGTGCCACCCGACGGGTAAATAATCTCCTTGGCGTCTTGGCACGCCTGGCGTGAACCCAATGCTATTCTTCTGCGAGAAACAGCCCGAGGGAAATGCCGCCGATATGCAGGGAGCCCGCACCGGAACACATAAGTTTGTACATTAGCGCAAACTATCACCGCATTGAAGACCATACTGACCAGCACCCAACTGGCCATTACCATAAAACGACTGGCGCACCAGATACTGGAGAATTGCCCCGATCCGGCCAATACCTGCCTGATCGGTATCCAGCCGCGGGGCATCTGGCTTAGCGGCCGTCTCATACAGGAGATCCGGGCCATCCAGCCGCGTACGGCCATGAAATACGGCGTTCTCGATATTACTTTTTACCGCGACGACGTGCGGTCGGAGTTGAAAGTGGCCAACCAGACCGATATCCCTTTCTCTATCGAGAACAGGAAGGTGATCCTGGTGGATGATGTGCTCTATACCGGGCGAACCATCCGCGCGGCGCTTGACGCCTTGATGGATTTCGGCCGTCCGGCGCAAGTGGAACTGTGCGTGCTGATCGACCGCAGGTTCAGCCGGGAACTGCCCATCCAGCCTGATTATACCGGGAAATCGATCGATTCGATCGTTACCCAGAAAGTGCAGGTAGCCTGGACAGAAAATAGCAAAAAGGATGAAGTGATATTGTTCTAAAAGCTAAATTTGCTCTTTAATGCGCTTAAGTACCAAACATCTACTCGGCATTAGAGACCTTGCACCGTCAGATATCCAGCTTATTTTAGATACCGCCACCCAGTTCAAGGAAGTGTTGCAAAGGCCGGTCAAAAAAGTGCCTTCGCTGCGCGATATTACCATTGTCAATCTTTTTTACGAAAATTCCACCCGTACCCGCATATCATTTGAACTGGCTGAAAAAAGGCTGAGCGCCGACACCATCAATTTTACCGCCAGCGGATCATCGGTATCGAAGGGAGAGACCCTGCTCGATACGGTGAACAACATCCTCAGCATGAAGGTGGACATGGTGGTGATGCGTCACAGCGCCAGCGGTGCACCGCATTTCCTGGCGAAACATATTCCCGCCGCCATCGTGAATGCGGGCGACGGGATCAACGAACATCCCACGCAGGCTTTGCTCGACGCCTTTTCCATCCGCGAAAAGCTCGGTTCGCTCGAAGGCAAAAAGATTGCCATCATCGGCGATATCATGCATTCGCGGGTAGCGCTCAGCAACCTGTACCTGCTGAAAAAAATGGGCGCCGAAGTGATGGTGGCCGGTCCGCCGACCCTGATCCCTACTTATATGAAAGAAGCGTTCGACGTGCAGGTCGAATACAACGTCGAAAAGGCGCTTGCCTGGTGCGATGTAGCCAACGTATTGCGCATCCAACTTGAAAGGCAGAACCAGGTGTTGTTCTCCAGCCTGCGCGAGTACAACCTGGCCTATGGATTGAAAAAAGACATGCTCGCGAAGCTGGGTAAGGAAATATATGTGATGCATCCGGGTCCGATCAATCGTGGCGTGGAGCTCGACAGCGACGTGGCCGACAGCGGGCAGTCGATCATTCTTCAACAGGTGGAAAACGGCGTGGCCGTACGGATGGCGGTATTATACCTGCTGGCCGGCCGCGAAATGACCGCACAATCCTAACCATCATCGTTATGCCCAGAATTTGTCTGTTCCCCGGTACATTTGATCCCATTACCCTGGGGCATGTGGACATTGTTAAGCGGGCCCTGCCGCTGTTCGATAAGATCGTAATCGGTATTGGCCTGAATGCGGCGAAAGCACCTATGTTCTCCGCCGAACAGCGCCTGCTGTGGATAGCCGAAATATTCAAAGACGAGCCCCGGGTGGAAGGGGTGGTATATGAAGGACTCACCGTTACCTACTGCCAGCAGATCGGCGCGCATTTTATTTTGCGTGGCATCCGGTACGTAAGCGATTTCGAATATGAGAAAACCATTGCCGACGCCAACCGTGCGCTCGACAACCGTATCGAGACGATCTTTCTCACCGGTGAACCGAAATATACCAGTGTGGCGTCCACCATTGTGCGTGACATCATCCGCAACCACGGCGATGCTTCACCCTTTATTCCCGAAGCGGTGGTGAACAGCCTGCGCGACCGCAAATAAGTTCTCTTTATTTTTCTGCTTCAGGAAAAAGAGTATCGGCAGGCGATACAAACATCGTACAGCTCGCGCCGCTGGCGAAGCAACCGCATGGCGTATAGCGCCAATGCATCCTGGTATTTCTTGATTATCTTGCAATACAATGGAAACCATTTTCAAAATCATTTATCAGCATCCGCTGCTGTCTGAGGAAGATTTGCAATCCATTGCAGCGATACATCATAAGGTAACCTTTTATCCGGCATGCGCCGCTGAAACAGATTGTTTCTTGCCTCGGCGTTACTGATACCTCGCTCAGTCGCATCAGGAAAGATATTACCGCTTAAACCCAGCAAATGAAAAATGTTTTTGCCATTATCGGCAGCGCACAGCAAGATTCGTCCAATCTTAAGCTGGTGCAGTTCCTTGCAAAACATTTCTCCGGTACTTTACATATCGAGGTGTTTGACGAACTCAGAAAGCTGCCGCATTTTGATGCTGTGCAGACCCTTGAACATACGCCTGAAATTATTGAAAGCGTCCGTAAAAAGATAGAGGACGCAGATGCGGTCCTGATTTCCAGCCCTGAATATGTTTTCAGTATCCCCGCCGGTTTGAAAAATTTACTGGAGTGGTGTGTGGCTACAACCATTTTTTCCGAAAAACCACTGGCTATAATCGTAGCGTCTGCCGATGGCCGAAGATCATTTGAAGAAATAAAGCTGATCATGAAAACGCTGGGCGCTTTATTCAGCGATAAAACATGTCTCTTGATCAGCGGCGTTAAAGGGAAAATTTCAGCAGAAGATAATATAGCATCCAATACACAGGATCAGCTTGTTGAAGTACTGCAACACCTGCAGGCACTGGCATAAGTACTGCATCTTGCCATATGGCAAGTATGCTTGTTTTGCCAGCCTGGGATGTCGATTGGCGAGTTTGGCTTTTGCTCCATGAAATAGACTAACATGGAAACGGAAAGAGTAGTGGTAAACATATTGGTACAAAAGCCGCTTGAAACGGTCTGGAAGGCCTGGGTCACCCCAGGGGAGATTAAGCAATGGAATATTTCTTTTGCCAACTGGCATTGCCCCGAAGTTATTAATGATGTGAGGGCAGGGGGGCGGTTTTGTTTTAAGATGCAAACAAAAGATGGCAAAGAAGGGTTTGATTACACAGGTATATACAACAGGATCACTCCGTACAAATCTATGGCATATACCTTGGGGCCGGGTTTACTTCGTTTTATTCTGAAAATATTACCAGCCACAGCAGCAAACACCAGGGAGTATATAGCACCAATATTAAGATAACCAAGTGGTAAATTGCTTAATTTAGGTCTCCTATGCAGCACTGGGAGTTACTGGTTTTTTTTTGCGGTTATCGCTTTTGTATATGCGTCTGTCGGTTTCGGCGGCGGATCCAGCTACCTGGCCGTGCTCGCCCTATATCCCATCCCCTTTAAAGAATTGCGGCTGATCGCCCTGATCTGTAATGTCATTGTCGTTACCGGCGGTGTCTATATCTACGTAAGGAACAGTCAGGTGAACTGGAAAAAGATATTGCCGCTGGTGTTGACCAGCGTGCCGATGGCTTATCTCGGCGCTATTATGCGCATCAGCCAGGACACCTTCTTCATTGTGCTTGGTTGCAGCCTGGTCGTGGCCGCTCTATTACTTTGGATAAAAACCGATCCCGCCACTGTAGAGGAAATAAAGCGGCCTGTAAAAAATACATTTGTCAGCAACGGCGCCCTGGGCGGCGCCATCGGCTTTTTGTCGGGCATGGTGGGCATCGGCGGCGGAATATTTCTTTCCCCGATACTGAACCTGATGAAATGGGACCTGCCAAAGAAAATAGCCGCCGCCGCCAGTGTGTTCATACTCGTTAACTCCATCTCGGGGATTGCCGGGCAACTGTCGCATCTGCCCGATACTATGAACCTTACCCGCGTGCTGCTGCTGTGCCTGGCGGTCTTTGCCGGCGGACAAGCAGGTTCTAGAATGGCGATCCGTTTCAACCCGGTCGTCATTCGTCGGTTAACGGCCGTGCTGGTTTTTCTTGCGGGCATCGAAGTATTATTTAAACACCTGCCCGCTGTATCGTAAAAAGGCTCAAAAATGAATGTTACCATACTGGCTTTCGGCATCGTCAAAGAATTGTTCAACGGCGCCTCTGCAAAAATGGAGTTGCCAGACGATGCTACCGTGGCCGCGCTGAAGAACAGGCTGGAATCGGACTGCCCCGGCATAAAAAAGCTGCGGTCGTACATGGTGGCTGTAAACAATGAATATGCCGACGACAGCCTGGTGCTTCGCGCGCAAGACGAAATTGCGGTCATTCCACCGGTGAGCGGCGGCTAATCGTATCCCATGATCGACGTAAAAATCACAGAAGAAGTATTGAGCGCAGCTTCCTGTATAGAAGGACTGACAGACGGTGCGTGCGGCGGACTGGCTGTTTTTGTCGGCGCAGTCAGGAGTGAGACGAAAAGGAAAAAAGTGCTTCGCCTGGAATACGAATGTTATCCGTCGATGGCGCTGAAAGAAATGCGGAAAATAGCGGAAGCAGCCATACAGGCATGCGGCGCCAAACAAATGTGCATACATCACCGCACCGGCATTTTGTACCCGGGCGATATCGCCGTGGTGGTCGTGGCAGGATCTCCACACCGCGAAGCTGC
>JAKPBL010000437.1 GCA_029778965.1 Bacteroidota bacterium | reverse complement strand
CACGCTCAGCAACTACACAACACCACCACTCACCCCGCATGCGGCATCCACCTCAAACCACTACGTTAATCATCTTGTTCTTCACGTAGATAACCTTCTTCGGCGGCTTGCCCTCCAGCCATTTGGCAATGCCGGGGTCGGCCAGCACAATCTGCTCCACTTCCTGCTGGCCGGCATCCAGCGAGATCGTGATCTCGGCGCGCGTTTTTCCATTGATGGCCACCGGGTATGCCTTGGCTGATTCGCGCACGTATTTCTCTTCGAAAACCGGGTACACGGCGTCGAGCACCGAACCGGCATTGCCCAGCAGGTGCCACAGCTCTTCGGCGATATGCGGCGCATACGGCGTGATCAGCACCAGCAGGTCAGACAAAACAGGTTTCTTCCGGCATTTCAAATCGCTCAATTCATTTACGCAAATCATAAAGCCGCTTACAGCCGTATTGAACGAAAACCGCTCGGTATCTTCTTCAATTTTCCGGATGGCGCGGTGCAGCACTTTCAGCTCTTCGGCCGTCGCCGGCGCATCCACCACCTGCAATCCTTTCTCCTCATCCATATAAAGGCGCCAGAATTTCTTGAGGAAACGATGCACCCCTTCTATGCCCTTGGTGTCCCAGGGTTTGCTCATTTCCACCGGGCCCAGGAACATTTCGTACATGCGGAAAGTATCGGCGCCGTATTTCTCTACCAGGTCGTCGGGATTCACGGTATTGAACTTCGATTTCGACATCTTCTCCACCTCGCTGCTGCAGATATATTTCCCGTCTTCCAGCAAAAATTCAGCGGCGGCAAAGTCGGGCTTCCAGTTCCTGAATGCCTCCGTATCCAGCTCATAACCATCCACGATATTTACGTCCACGTGCAGCTTGTCAACCGTCTTACCACCATAATTACCGTCTGCATCGAGCAATCCTTTCGACACGAACAGGTTGGTACCGTTCACCCGGAATACAAAGCGGCTGCTGCCCTGGATCATCCCCTGGTTCACCAGCTTCTTATAAGGCTCGTCATGCCCGATATAACCCAGGTCGAAAAGCGCCTTGGTCCACATCCTGCTGTAGAGCAGGTGACCCACAGCGTGCTCGGTGCCGCCGATATAGAGATCCACCTGTGCCCAGTAATCGCTTGCATCCCGGCTGCAAAACGCCTCGTTGTTATGGGGATCCATATACCGCAGAAAATACCACGACGAGCCGGCATAACCGGGCATGGTATTCGTCTCCAGCTCTTTGGCCACCCACGAGGGGATATTCGCCAGCGGGCCCTCGCCCTCGGGACCGGGCTGATAGCTATCCACATGCGGCAATTCCAGCGGCAGTTCCGACGCGGGCAATGGCACCGCCACCCCATTCTTCCACCGGATGGGGAACGGCTCGCCCCAGTAACGCTGACGGCTAAACGCCGCATCACGCATGCGGTAATTCACTTTCCGCTTGCCGATACCCATCGCCTCCAGCTTATCGATCGCCACGCCGATGGCATCGCGCATGCGCATTCCCGTTAGAAAACCGCTGTTTTCCAGCACGGCCTCTTTCGTGGGATTAGCTTCCGATCCGTTAAAATGACTGCCGATGATATTCGTTACCGGGATCCCGAAATGCTGCGCAAACTTGTAATCGCGCTCATCACCGCAGGGTACGGCCATGATGGCGCCGGTACCATAACCGGCCAGCACATATTCCGAGATCCAGATCGGTATTTCCCTTCCGTCGAACGGATTGATGGCATACGCGCCGGTGAACACCCCGCTGATCTTTTTCTCGGCCATCCGCTCGCGGTCGCTGCGGCGCTGAACATAATCCAGGTATTCCTGCACCGCGGCCGCCTGCGCAGCCGATGCCAGATCGGGTACCCATTCGAGTTCAGGCGCCACCACCATAAAGTCCACCCCGAAAATCGTATCGGGCCGGGTGGTATATACGCGAAGATTTTCGACCGTTGCCTTTTCACTTTTCACTTCAAAATCTATCTCCGCGCCATAGCTCCGCCCGATCCAGTTCGTCTGCATCTCTTTCATTGCATCGCTGAAATCGATGCGCTCCAGCCCCTCGAGCAGCCGGTCGGCATATTCGGTGATCCGCAGATACCATTGTCGCAGCTTTTTCTTCACCACCGGGTATCCGCCGCGCTCGCTCACGCCATTCACCACTTCATCGTTGGCGAGCACCGTGCCCAGGGCCTCGCACCAGTTCACTTCGCCTTCGCCACAATAGGCCAGGCGATATTCCATCAATACATCCTGCTTCTCTTTTTCGCTGAAAGCTCTCCAGGCAGCGGCATCAAATACCAGCGAGGGGTTACCGGGAC
>JAKPBL010000429.1 GCA_029778965.1 Bacteroidota bacterium | reverse complement strand
GCGCTGCCGCCCGAAGCGCAGATGCCGTTGATGTCGAGGTTGAAGAGGATCATTTCCGATTTTTCCGTTTTCGGGAAAGAAACATTCAGCACGGTGTACAGGCTGCGGCCGAACGTATCGCCATTGAATGCGATGCCGGGAATTTGTTCTTTCAACCGGGCTGCCATATACAGTTTCAGGTCGCGGATATGAGCGCTTTCTTTTTCATAAGCGGCGGTAGCCAGCTCCAGCGCCTTGGCGAAACCCACAATGCCATAGAGGTTTTCGGTCCCTGCACGCATATTTCTTTCCTGCGAGCCGCCCAGGATCAGGGGTTGTATCTGTACGTTTTCATTGACGTATAAAATGCCAACTCCTTTCGGCCCGTGGAATTTATGACCCGCGCCGGTGATAAAATGTACGGGAGTATTGCGCAGGTCGAAGGGATAATGCCCCACGGTTTGCACGGTATCGGAATGGAAGATCGCGTTGTATTTTTTACACAGCAGGCCAACCGCATGAATGTCGAGCAAATTGCCGATCTCGTTATTGGCATGCATCAGGGTCACCAGGCAGCGTTCCTTGCTGCCGGCCAGCAACAGCTCCAGGTCGGCCAGGTCTATATGCCCGTCGGGCAACAGCTTCACCCAACTCAGGGCCGTTCGTCCCGAGCGCTGGTGGTATTCCACCGTATGGGTGGTCGCATGGTGCTCGATGGGCGAACTGATGATATGACGGCAACCGAGGTTACTGATGGCCGCACCGATGGCCGTATTGCTGCTTTCAGTACCGCCCGAAGTAAAGAATATCTCTGCGGGGTGCGCATTCAACAGCTTTGCCACCGATTTGCGGGCATTCTCGACAGCCAGCCGGCTTTCGCGGCCATAGGAATAAATAGACGAGGGATTGCCGAACTTCTCGGTCAGGTAAGGCATCATGGCAGACAGTACCTCCGGGTCGAGCGAGGTGGTGGCTGCATTGTCGAAATAAATTCTGTCAGACATTACCGGTTGTTGGGTCACATAAACTCCTTGATGTCCTGCATCAGGCGCAATGCGATGTTATTGGCGGTGGTTTCAAAATTACTCTCCGCATAAATACGGATGATCGGCTCGGTATTGGAAGTGCGCAGGTGCACCCAGTCGTTCTCGAATTCGATCTTCAGCCCGTCGTCGGTATTGATGGGATGCTTTTTATACTTGGCGACGATGCGGGCGAATATTTCTTTGACGTCGATCGACTTGTTCAGCTCAATCTTGTTCTTGGAAATAAA
This sequence comes from Bacteroidota bacterium, assembly GCA_029778965.1. GTDB lineage: Bacteria > Bacteroidota > Bacteroidia > Chitinophagales > Chitinophagaceae > Flavihumibacter. Next base: position 3,342 of record JAKPBL010000429.1, on the reverse strand, counting down.
ATAATCGGGATAACGCGAACGGAATGCTTTCACGCCATTCTTGTGTTCTGCCAGTGCCGTCAGGAAAAGACCGATGCCGATCAGCGCATCACGCCCGTAGTGGAAATCGGGAACAATGATACCGCCATTGCCTTCGCCGCCGATCACCGCGTTGTTTTCTTTCATCTTCTTCACCACATTCACCTCTCCTACCGGCGAGGGGAAATAGTTACCGCCCTTCGCCAGGGTGATTTCTTTCAGCGCCTTGGTCGACGACATATTGGAAACCGTATTGCCCGGCCGTTGCGACAACACGTAATCGGCCACGGCCACCAGCGTATATTCTTCGCCGAACATGCTGCCGTCTTCGCATACAAAGCAAAGCCGGTCAACATCGGGATCAACGGCAATGCCCAGTGAGGCGCCGGATTTTTTTACTTCCGTGCTCAACTCAACCAGGTTTTCAGGCAGCGGCTCGGGATTATGCGCAAAACGGCCATTGACTTCACCATTCAGTACCGTAACCTGCTCCACACCCAGGGCGGCGAGCAGCGCGGGAACGGCCAACGCACCACTTGAATTCACGGCGTCTACCACCACCTTCAGGTTTTTGGCCCGGATGGCCGCGGCATTCACCAGCGGATAATTGACCACTGCCTCAATGTGCTTCTCGAGATAATCGTGCCGCGTGGTTACCGTACCCAGCCGGTCGACCGGCACGTAAGCGAATTTTTCGCTGGCAGCTATTTCCAGCACCTGCGCCCCAGCCTCGGCGGAAATAAATTCGCCCTCGTTGTTCAGCAGCTTCAGCGCATTCCATTCTTTGGGGTTATGGCTGGCAGTAATGATAATGCCCCCATCGGCTTTTTCCCATACCACAGCCATTTCCACCGTAGGCGTTGTCGACAATCCAAGGTCAATCACTTCAAGTCCCAAACCGACCAGCGACTGTATCACCAGTTGGTTCACCATCGGTCCAGAAATACGGCCATCCCTTCCAATCACCACTTTTGCCTGCTTATTGGTTGCAGCCAGCATGGTTCCATAAGCGGAGGCGAAACGTACTATATCAAGCGGTGTAAGGTTATCTCCGGTCTGACCGCCGATCGTACCACGTATTCCGGAAATGCTTTTAATTAATGCCACGCAGAAAGAAAGTTTTAATGGGTCAAAAGTAAAAAATCAAAAGTAAAAAACGGCCGCAAACGGTTGAGCATACTTCGTTACCGGTAACCATTTTTATGGCCGGCTTTCGATTTTCGATTTTTTATTGTGCAAAAGCAGGTAACGCGCAGTCTCGTACATAGATTCCGACCACCATTTATAGTCGGCCGGGGGCGGGGGCGCAATGCCGGCCGGTTCGGCCCGGGTGCCGGCCCAAACCAGGAATGGCTGTTTGCCCTGCAACGATTCGCTGTAATACCAGTTGTTATAAATATTACCTACCCGTTTGTTATTGTAATCAAGTATAAAGGCGCGGTTGCCGGCGCCGCTGTCTACGGCATGGCGTTGCAGCAGGTCGCGCCCGAAGGCCGTGTTATTATAGGATATGCCCGCTATCCCCGCGATGGTGGGCAGCACATCTACCTGCGAGGCGAGATCGTTCAGCCGCATGGCCGGCAAGTGGCGCGCATAAAACAGCAGCGGCACATGGTTTGCGGTCAGTCCGTTTCGGGTGAATGCCGGCGGCAGCATTGTGCCGGCATTACCGGCAATGCCATGGTCGCCGACAAATACAAACAACGTATTGTCGAAATAGGGCGCGGTTGCCGCCCGCTCCATAAATGTGCGGAAACTGAAATCGGTATACCGAAAGGCATTCAGCTCTTCATTCGATTCGAAACCGAACCGGTGCAGGCTGTCTGCCGGCACATCAGCCAGTTGGAAGCTGTTCCGGTCTTCTTCCGGAATGGTATAGGGGCGGTGGTTATCGGCCGTTTGGATCACGGCAAAAAAAGGCTTCTCCGTTTGGCGCAATACCTTGTCGGCCTGCAAAAAGAGATTCTTGTCGCTGATGCCCCATACATCCACCCGCGGCACATCGTAGCTCCCCTCTTCATATAGCTTCAGGTCATGAATGTTATTGGTCAGTATTCCCCTGATATTGGCCCAACTGGTGCTTCCGCCCAAAAAATAGTACTTATCATAGTTCGTGAAATCATTTATAATGGTATGCTGGTCGACCATCATCGGGTTGCGGCTGGCCGTTTTTACCAGCTCCACGTCGGGTATACCGGTCAGCGTAGCCCATACGCCTTTCGCGGTTCCGATAAGCGGTGTAAAACAGTGATCGAAAAAGATGCCCTGGCGGCACAACGAGTCGAAAAAAGGCGTCGTGTTCAGGGGATTACCCCACATGCTGCTTTTATACGCGCTGAAGCTTTCGCAGATCACCAGTACCACGTTCGGTGGTTTTGCGCCCGGCCAGTTGTAGAGGCTGTCGGGATTTATATGCCGGCTGAAATCAAGGGTTTCAGCGTCAGGATGCGTTACTCCCAGGTAAGCGGCCATTTCGGGGTAAGCGTCTTTTACCCGGGCGATGTCAAAACCCGATCCCCTGAAACGGAAGGAGCTGGCAAAAGACTGTATGGGGTTCAGCGCCAGATTGGCTTTGAAATCGCTGCCGAGGTTGAAAGCGTCGCTCCAGCGAAGGGGGTATTGCCCTACCCTGCCGAAAATGCCCACGGCCGCCAGCAAAAAAGCAGCCACATACCATAAAACGGCCTGCGGGCGGGTGGCGGTCTTTGACCGGGCAGCCAGGCGGTAAAACCATCGCACGGCCCAGCAAAGCGCCGCCGGCAGCAGCAGCAGCAGCAGCAGCAGCCGGAGCACGGGATAGGTTTGCCAGACCATCTGCAGCGAAATACCGGCATCCTGCAAAAACCCGAGCGCACTTGCGTTCAGTCGCTGGTTGAGGTAAATAAAGTGCTGGAAATCGATGATATAGAACAGGGAAAAGGCCAAAAAGAATATATAGAAGAAGACTGTCCAGCCGCGCAGCGCTTTCCTGTTACGGAACGGGTCCAATGGTCTGAAAGCGGTGAGCAGGCCCATCAGCAGGCCAAGCCCGGCCACCAGCCGGAAGTCGAACCGGAAGCCCAGCCACATCGCCGGCCCCACCGGGTCGTCGCTACCGGTTACCGGTACCCGAAAACGATAATATACCGCCAGTCGGGCGGCGGTCATCAGCGCCAGCAGCAACAGGCTGATCAGCAAAACCCAGCGCAGGGTTTTAGGCATTCGAAACATAGCGGCGAAAATAATATTTTTGTGGTTATGCATTTAATAGACCGGATCATTGAATGGGACCAGTACCTGGCCGTGAAGATCAACCGCGACTGGGGCCTGCCGGCGCTCGATTTC
>JAKPBL010000417.1 GCA_029778965.1 Bacteroidota bacterium | reverse complement strand
AATACAGCGGATTGGATTCGGGCAGGTAGCCAATGTTGGCTTTCGTGAACAGCGGGTCTTTGCTTACATCGCGGCCGCATATTTCGGCCTTGCCGCCATCAGCACGAAGGTATCCTGTCAATATCTTCATGGTGGTTGATTTGCCCGCTCCGTTGGGGCCGAGAAAGCCAACGATCTGCCCTTTCTCTACCGAGAAAGAGATATTATTGACGGCTTTCTGTTCGCCGTAGTTTTTCTGAAGCGAGGAAACCCGGATTGACATGAGGCGAAAATAACGATAGTTTGCATGTGCTGCAAATAAGGCCGCTTTAACGATATTCCCTTTGCGTCATTGCTCCACGGCGGTCATGGCGTGTACCAAAATATTATAAGAGGGGCTGCTTCAATATATTGAGACAGCCCCTCTTAAAAACCCTTACCGCAACAAATCAAAGATCATCATATTCATAAATCTCATCCAGATGCGTGCCGGGTGGCATGCTCATGATAGGATTTAATATGCCGTCTTTGAGCCCGTACACCCAGCCGTGCAGGTGCGGGCGCTGCTCTTTCTTCCAGGCAGATTGCACAATGGAGGTTTTGGCCAGGTTCATTACCTGCTCCATTACATTGAGCTCAACGAGGCGGTTCGTTCTTTGTTCAACATCCGCGATTTCATTGATCTCGCGGCGATGGATGCGGTACACGTCTTTGATGTTGCGCAACCACTTGTTGATGATGCCGAGGTTGTGCTGTGTCATGGCGGCTTTTACACCACCGCAACCATAGTGGCCGCAAACGATCACGTGTTTCACTTTCAGGTGATTCACTGCATATTCAAGCACCGACAATAGGTTGAGATCGGTATGCACCACCATGTTGGCAATGTTGCGGTGTACAAAGATCTCGCCGGGCTGCACGCCGGTCACGTCTTCGGCCGGCACCCGGCTGTCGCTGCAGCCGATCCAGAGAAATTCAGGCGTCTGGTCAACAGCCATCCGCTGGAAATATTTCGGATCGTCGTGCAGTTTTTCTGCGGCCCAGGCTTTATTCTCGAGTAATAGTTTTTCGAATGATTTCATTGTTGGTTTTTTTAAGCGATTTATTTTCAGGCGGTCATCGACATGCGGAGGCCGTGGTCGTTAAAGGGACTTTGTTTTAACTCCACCCGGATATTTTTCAGGGGTGCGTGTTTCATAAAGTCTTCGATCACTTCCACTACATCTCGGTCGAGAAAATCGGCGCGGGTGGTATCGATCAGCACCGTCGAATGGGCCGGTACTTCTTCCAGCTTGGCTTTCACGATGGGCTTGTTCAGGAACGACACGTCTTTTCGCAGGCGGAACAGGTACTGGTGCTGGTCGTTTACGATGAAAACGGCCGACCGGAAATTGCTTCGCAATACAAAAAACAGGCCCACCAGGCAACCGATACAAATCCCTTTCAGCAGATCGGTTAAGAGGATGGCGACAATCGTAACCACGAAAGGTATGAATTGGTCCCAACCTTTTTTATACAGCTCCTTGAAAATGGCCGGCTTCGCGAGTTTGTAACCCGTATAAATCAGCACGGCTGCCAGTGCCGGCAATGGTATCAGGTTCAGTAGTCGCGGTATGAACGCGACACAAAGCAGCAACAGCAAGCCGTGAAAGATAGCCGACAACTTGGTTTTGGCGCCTGCATTGACATTGGCCGAGGTGCGAACGATTACCGACGTAACCGGTAGCCCGCCGAGCAATCCGCTGACCAGGTTGCCTGCGCCCTGTGCTTTCAGCTCGCGGTTGGTGGGGGTTACCCGCTGGTAAGGGTCGAGTTCATCGGCTGCTTCGATATTTAGCAGGGTCTCCAGGCTGGCCACAATGGCGATGGTGGCCGCAGTGATCCATACCTCGTAATTGGTGATGGCGCTGAAATCGGGCAGTATAAAGAAAGACCTGAATTCATCGGCCGAACTTGCCACGGGAATGCTTACCAGCGCGTGGGGTGGCATGCCGCTGCCGAGGCTGAGCAGCCACTGGTTGAATACGATAGCGCCGAGTACCACCACCAGTGGAGCGGGCACCAGTTGGAAGAACCGGCCTTTTTTCACCAGCACCTTATCCCATAATACCTGGATGCCCAGCGAAATAAGGCCGATAAGGGCAGCAGCGGGAACGAGGTGGTTCAATGATTCCCATACGCCCGAAAAAGTATTGGCGCCATTGGGTTGCAGGAAATTCTGATCGCCTTCATAGTCAGCATTAAAGCCAACGAAATGCGGCAGTTGTTTCAATATAAGGATGATGCCGATGGCGGCCAGCATGGCTTTGATAACGGCGCCGGGAACATAATCGCCCAATACGCCGAATTTCAGAAAGCCGAAAACAAGCTGAAAAACGCCGGCCAGTACCACGGCCAATAAAAAACTGTCGAAACTGGGTAGCTTCAGCAAAGCTGCAGCCACAATGGTGGTGAGGCCGGCAGCGGGACCGCTTACGCTAAGCTGTGATCCGCTAATAATACCTATTACAATGCCACCGGCAATACCGGCGATAAGACCAGAAAAAAGAGGTGCACCCGAGCCGAGGGCAATGCCCAAACAGAGCGGCAGGGCTACGAGGAATACAACGAGAGATGCGGGCAAGTCTGAAGACAGACTGCCCAGTGGGCTGTTTGTACGTTGAGCCATAAAAGTTTTTTAATAAACGAATAAAAAGGAACCGGGAGAGAAGGCTCAACAATCGGGGGGCTGGATGAGGCGGTGCTTGTAGAGCGCCGAATTGAAGTCTACACTTTGGGGGATTTCATACACAGCGGTGGTGCGCTTGCGCAACGCCAGCCACTCGCTGAATTCGAGAAAGCTGTGGTGGAGGCTTTTACCGCATTTGTGCTCTTCGTTGAAGTTGTTATTGTTGCCGCCGGCTTCCTCTTCCTGGGCGGTAAGTATGCGGGCGCGGTTCAACTGATTGGAAAAAGGCAGCGACACGAGGCTGCTTCCTAAGGCCAGCATGAAAACCACCGCTATGGTGCTGATCAACCAGCGATAGCGGAAGAGTTTTGGGCCATGAGAATAGCGGCGTTGTCGCATAGACCGCAAAAATATTTTATAATGCCCAAAAAACCCGTAAATGTTAATTAATTAACAGTCAAATCTGGTCATATTCGCCTTTTAACGCATAATAGCCGAAAATGACAAGCCCGGCTATGATGGGCAGGAAAACGACCAGGAACACCAGCCATTGTATCTGGGTGTCGATCTGTGGTTTGCTGCTCATTTCGTGCAGCGCGATCCGGAATAATACGATGGCCAGCGCTATTCCGGCTATGATCCACACCATCCCAAACCATCTTTTCAGTTGTTGCATACCAGTAGTTTTAGTCGGTTACGTTGGGGTTTACCCGGTTACTGAGATAGAGCAGCCCGATAATAAGGCAGAAAGCAGCCACCACGATGGGGTACCACAGGCCCACCAGTTTGTCGCTGCTGTAGGTGGTTGTCAGCAGGGTGGCGATAAAGGGGGTGAGTCCGCCGAATACCCCGTTCCCGATATGATAGGGCAGCGACATGCTGGTGTACCTGATCCGCGTGGGGAAAAGCTCCACCAGGAAAGCAGCGATCGGACCATACACCATGGTAACCAGCAACACCTGTACAAATACCAGAACTACCATAACCAGGTAGCTGCCGTTGTCGAGCTGCTTCTCGAGGGCTACGGTATTGCCTGCTTCTGTTTTCTCCACATACCGGAAACCGTTTTGCAGTTCGATGGCGCGCCTGCCATCGTCTGTCGCCATGCTGCTGGTTACCGCAACGGCCGGTACTTCGGCTGTATGGAGCATTTGCCGGTAGATGGGCCGGTAGCAGAAAACCGCCAGCAGCATACCCGCCAGCATGATCGGCTTGCGGCCCAGCCGGTCGCTCAGCGAGCCGAAAACGATAAAGAACGGCGTAGCGAACAAAATAGCCCAGATAAGGATGGTGCGACTTTGGTCGAAGCCGATATGGCATACATTCTCCATAAACGACTGCGCATAGAACTGGCCGGTGTACCATACCACGCCCTGTCCCATGGCGGCGCCGAAAAGCGCCAGCAGCACCATTTTCAGGTTGGCCCTATGTCCAAAACTCTCTTTGAGCGGATTTTTTGAGGTATGGCCCGCCGCCTTGAGCTTTTTGAAGAGCGGCGACTCTTCCATTTTCAGGCGGATATAGATCGATACCACCACCAGCACGATCGATACCAGGAAAGGAATACGCCAGCCCCAGTCGTTGAACTTACGCACCGAAGCCACAGGGTCGCTGTCGAGCAAGTGACGGGTAACCAGGATAACGCCGAGCGACAGGAAAAGCCCCAGGGTAGCCGTGGTCTGTATCCACGACGTGGAATATCCCCGTTTACCCGGTGGCGCGTGTTCGGCCACATAGGTGGCGGCCCCGCCGTATTCGCCGCCGAGGGCAAGCCCCTGGATAAGCCGCAGCAGCAGTACGAGGAGCGGAGCGGCAAAGCCGATGCGTTCATATCCCGGTACCAGGCCGATGGCAAAAGTAGAGCCGCCCATGAGAACGAGCGTAAGCAAAAAAGTGTTTTTCCTGCCCATCAGGTCGCCCAGCCGACCGAACACCAGGGCGCCGAAAGGGCGCACAATGAAGCCTGCCGCAAAAGTGGCAAGGGTGCTGAGCAGGGCGGCGGTGGGGTTGGTTTTGGGGAAAAACTGGTTGGCGATAACGGTAGCGAGACTTCCGAAAATGTAAAAGTCATACCACTCGATGAGGGTTCCGGCAGAAGAAGCGCCGATCACGCGCCAGATTCCACGGGCAGAGTTGGCCTGATTCATCCTTAAACATACTAAATTAGCAGGCTATAAGTGCAGCCATATGTCATATCCCTATCAAATCAGTTCCAAAGAAGAGTACCAGCAGGCCTACGAAAAAAGCGTTACCGATCCCGAAGGGTTCTGGGCGGATGTCGCATCGCATTTTTTCTGGCGGAAAAGATGGGATAAAGTGCTCGACTGGAACTTCAAAGAGCCCAAAATAGAGTGGTTTTCAGGCGGAAAGCTGAATATTACCGAGAACTGCCTGGACCGTCACCTCGGTACTTTGGGCAATAAACCGGCGATTATCTGGGAGCCCAACCACCCCGATGACGATCACCGGATTCTTACCTATCGCGAACTGTATAATAAAGTAGTGCAGTTTGCCAATGTGCTGAAGAACAATAACGTCAAAAAAGGCGACCGGGTTTGCATATACATGGGTATGGTGCCCGAGCTGGCGGTGGCGGTGCTGGCCTGCGCCCGCATCGGCGCCATTCATTCGGTGATCTTCGGCGGTTTCAGCGCCCAGAGCATCGCCGACCGCCTGATCGACGCACAGGCGGAATTCGTGATCACCTGCGACGGCGCCTTCAGGGGCAACCGTGAGATACCGCTCAAATCGGTAATCGACGATGCGCTGGTGCAATGTCGTTTTGTAAAGAAAGTGATCGTGCTGACCCGTACCCGCATGCCGGTATCGATGATCAAGGGCCGGGATGTATGGTGGGAAGACGAGATCCGCAAAGTGGAGACCCAGGGAAACCCCGATTGCCCGGCAGTAGAAATGGATGCGGAAGATCCGTTGTTCATCTTATACACCTCAGGGTCTACGGGTAAGCCGAAGGGCGTGGTGCATACGGTGGGGGGATATATGGTGTACACCACCTATTCGTTCGTGAATGTATTCCAGTACCGGCCCGGTGATATTCATTTCTGTACGGCCGATATCGGCTGGATCACCGGCCATAGCTATATCGTCTATGGTCCGTTGGGTGCCGGCGCTACCACCCTGATCTTTGAAGGCGTTCCTACCTGGCCCGATGCAGGCCGGTTCTGGGAGATCGTTGACAAATACCGGGTGAATGTGCTATACACGGCGCCAACGGCGATCCGGTCGCTGATGGGCTTCGGCCTGGGCCCGGTACAGGGGCGGCGGCTTGATTCGCTGAAAGTGCTCGGTACAGTGGGTGAGCCGATCAACGAAGAAGCCTGGCATTGGTACAACGAGCATATCGGAAAGAACCGCTGCCCTATCGTAGATACCTGGTGGCAGACCGAAACCGGTGGTATCATGATCAGCAATATGGCTGGTATTACACCGGGTAAGCCGTCTTATGCTACCTTGCCGCTGCCGGGAGTACAACTGGCCGTGGTAGACGAGAACGGCAAGGAGATCGCTGGTAATGACGTGAGTGGCAACCTCTGCATCAAATTTCCGTGGCCGGGCATTTTACGCACTACTTATGGCGATCATGAACGCTGCCGCACGAATTATTTCGCGACTTACGAAAACCTGTATTTTACCGGCGACGGCTGCTACCGCGACGAGAACGGCAATTACCGTATTACCGGTCGTGTAGATGATGTGCTGAACGTGAGCGGCCACCGCATTGGTACGGCCGAGGTGGAGAATGCCATCAACATGCATGCGGGTGTGGTGGAAAGCGCCGTGGTGGGATATCCGCACAATATCAAGGGGCAGGGCATTTATGCTTTTGTCGTTTTCCAGGGATCGCATGGCGACGAGAAGCTCAACCGCCAGGATATAACGTTAACGGTTAGTCGAATTATCGGTCCGATCGCGAAACCCGATAAGATACAGTTCGTCACCGGGCTGCCGAAAACACGCAGCGGCAAGATCATGCGCCGCATTCTGCGAAAGATTGCCGAAGGCGAAATGGAAAACCTGGGCGATACCAGCACCCTGCTCGATCCTGCGGTAGTGGAAGAGATCAGGGACGGCCGGCTTTGACGGCGGATGGCTCGTTGGGCGTGCGGTAATCGTTCTTATACACTTCGCCGCCTTTCATAACGAACCCCACTTTCTCGAGGCTTTTGATATTGGCCAGCGGATCGTCTGTAACAGCAATGATATCCGCATATTTGCCGGCTTTGATCGAGCCGGCTTTTTTTATGCCGATCAGGTCGGCCGCATTTATGGTGGCTGCCTGGATAGCCTGCATGGGACTGAGGCCATACTTAACCATATAATAAAACTGTTTTGCGTTCCAGCCATTGGGGTATACGCCGGCATCGGTGCCGAAGGCGATTTTGACGCCTGCTTTGGCAGCTTTGGCGAAATTCTCGCGCTGTGTTTGGCCCACCAGCTTTTCCTTGTCGAGTATTTTCTGCGGATAACCCAGCTTCTTGTACTCGCTCATGATATAGTCGTCGTTGTAGATATCGGCCACCAGGTAGGTGCCGTGTTGCTTCATGAGCGCAATGCCCTCGTCGTCGATAAAGCTGCCGTGCTCAATAGAGGCAACGCCTGCTTTAACGGCCATCTTGATAGCCTCTGTACCGTGGGCGTGGGCGCAGGCTTTTTTGTCCCACAATTTCGCTTCGGCCACCAGGGCATTCATTTCTTCCTGTGAGTATTGGGGGGCGCCCACGCTTTCTTCTTCGGTAAGCACACCGGCGCTGGCGCCGAACTTGATTACGTCTGCACCGTATTTGACATTATAGCGTACCTGCCGGCGAACCCCTTCGACGCCGTTGGCAACGCCGCTCATTCCTTCGGGATAATTGAATTGCAGGTAGGGCGAATAGCCGTTGAGGTCGCCATGGCTGCCGGTGGAGCCGATAAAGAGTCCAGCGCAAACCATGCGCGGCCCAGGGATATCGCCATGATTGATGGCGTTGCGCAGCGCTACATCGAGAAAACTCGAGGAACCCAGGTCGCGAACACTGGTGAAGCCGGCTTCGAGGGTGCGTTTGGCGTAGATAGGCGCCCTGATAGCGGCGTCAAGGGGTGTTTTGCGGAACATCTCGTCATAATAGTCGCCGCCCGGCTCGGTGGTGATATGGGTGTGGCAATCGATGAGTCCCGGCAGCACGGTTGCTTTCGACAGGTCGATAACGGTGGCGTTTTTCGGGATACTGAGGTTGCTTCCCACAGCTTTGATGGTATCGTTCTCGATAATGATGAGTTGGTTATCGAGAACGGTGCCGGTTTCCGTATCGATCAGTTTTCCCGCTTTGATAACGGTGGTTTGAGTGTGGGCGGCTAATGCCAGTAAGAGGCATAAGGCGCAAAGCAGTTGTTTCATGTACCGGTGTTTTTTGGCT
>JAKPBL010000105.1 GCA_029778965.1 Bacteroidota bacterium | reverse complement strand
CCGCTGCCTGATCTTTGCCGTGTCAGGCACGAAGGGGTTGAGGTCGTGTACCGTGATCAACTGCCGGGCGAAGGGGCGCGGCGCCTGCGGAAAGGGTTGGGTAGGCGCCAGCTTCTCATCGGGCAGCGGACTATTAACAGGTACCCGTCGTTCTTCTATCGGGAAAAGCGGTTTGCCCGTTTCCCTGTCAAAAACATATATATAACCGGTTTTGGTGGTTTGCGCCACCGCGTCGATTTTTTTTTCCGTCGCGTTTCAGTGTTACGCAAACGGGCGGCGTAGACAGGTCCATGTCCCATACATCGTGCCGCACGATTTGGTAATGCCAGATCAGCCTGCCGGTAGCGGCGTCGATCGCGAGTACACAATTGCCGTATAGTCCGTCGCCCCGCCTTTGCCCGCCATAAAAATCGTTGGTGGGATTGCCGGTACCGGCAAACAGGATACCGCGCTTTTCGTCGAGGCTGAAGCCCGACCAGCTATTGGTCGATCCCATGTGCCGGTAGGCGGTACTGTCTTCCCAGGTTTCATAACCTGGCTCACTGGGCCAGGGAATAGTGTGGAAGATCCATTTCTGTTCGCCGGTCTTTATATCGAAAGCGCGGATATGCCCCGGCGTTTCATCGCCTGCCAGTCCGCTTAGTATGAAAAGGTTTTTGAACACCGCCACCGGTGAGGTAGGGGTGATCGACATTTTTTTCTCGTCCCTTCCCAGGCCTTTGGAAAGGTCGATACCGCCTTCTTCGCCGAAAGAAGACACCAGCTTACCCGTGATGGCGTTTACGGCAAAGGCAATCGGCCCTACGGTGAAAATGATCCGGCGATCGTCGTTTTCCTGCCAGTAGGCCACGCCACGATTCATGTTTACGCTGGTTCGGCGCCATCTTTTATTCTGCACCGAATCGGCGGGATCGAATACCCATTTCTCTTTACCCGTAGCGGCATCTAAGGCAAACAGCTTCATTTTGGGCGATACACCGTATAGGGTGCTGTCGATGATGATCGCATTCGATTCGATAGGGCCGAACCGGGTGCTGTCGCCCTGCTCTGAATGATAAACCCAGGCCACTTCCAGCTTCGATACATTGGAGGTATCGATCTGCGACAGGCTGGAATATTTGATATTGGCATTGCTGCCGCCATATACTTTCCAGTCGTTGTATGTTTCATCGGGAGATGTCTTGCAGCCGGTGGACAGCGCCACCGATAGCAGGGCGAAGATGGCAAAAGCATAACTGCAAGAAAAATTACGGGTTATCATCGGGGGCTGGTGTTTTGTTTTTGAGCCGGGCGACCGGTTGGTACAGCCTCGTCAAGCCGAACCTTTGCTTGCCGTTTGCCAAACAGCAACAGTGGCCCGTTTTGCTGGCTGGCGGCCAGCGTATAGCCCTGTACCGTTTGCAATGTAGCGATTGCCCGGCCATTGCCGGGTATGCAGATGCCGCTTTGCTGCCGGCAGGTCATGCAACTCGAACAAACCGTTCCCTTTGTTTTCGATAAGTGCGGTGTTGAAATGGGTGGCTTCCAGTTTCAGCGCCATTTTCAGGTTTTCGGGTGCAAACAGGTCGTCGATGGTTGCTTTCCCGAATTCCTTCAGCGGTGGGCAGATTTCGATGAGCCCGCAAAAATGCTTTTTTTACCCGTTTTCGGCCGGCAACCATATTCCTTTGTCCATTTCCCCCCCGATTTTGCTATATTTGCGGCTCGGATATACCAACAGATTGTTGTTAAATGAAGAACGCCCGTACAGATGAGGTTTTGCGGTTCGTGCGGTCAAAAACCGACGCGACGGCAGCCCAGTTGGCCGCCGCCCTGGGAATAACCAAAGAAGGCGCCCGGCGCAAGCTGCTGAAACTGGCCGAGGCCGGCCTGGTGCGCGCCACCGTGAAAAATGCAGGCGTGGGCCGCCCGGTGACCCGCTAT
>JAKPBL010000410.1 GCA_029778965.1 Bacteroidota bacterium | reverse complement strand
CAAACGCGCACTGGCCCAGATCAACAACGAAGTGTACCTGGTATCGCTGCCTGAAACAGGCAAAACGATCAATATCAACGTGGCCGATGCGGGCAGCGCCATATTCCCTTCGCGCAAAATAACCAGCATCGGCGGCGAATTCCCCGCCTGGGAAAACGATGGCAACAAAGTGCATTACAGCATTGGCAACGCACATTTTGTATATGACCTCGCAAAAGCAACCGCTTATGAAGACAGCGCGGCGGCGGCCGAAAAAGCAGCCGCAAAAAAGAAAGCGGATTCGCTGCAGACCGCAGGCAAAGACAGCCTGACACTGAAAAAAGACAGCGCATCTTTGAAAAAAGACAGCACGGCGAAAAAACCGGCCGATACCGGTTATAAAGCTGTTGAAACCGTTGTGAAAATGTATTACAGTCGCGATGTACCGCAAGCGACAGTATTACTGAAAAACGCGCGGCTGATCACCATGAAAGGAAACGAAGTGATCAGCAACGGCGATATCCTTATCGTCAACAATCGTATCAAGGCGGTGGGTGCCGCCGGCAGCATTACGGCGCCATCCGGCGCAAAAGAGATCGACTGTTCAGGCAAAACGATAGTGCCGGGTTTTGTCGATACGCATTCACACATGTGGCCCAACTGGGGACTGCATAAAAGCCAGATGTGGATCTATGCCATCAACCTGGCGTATGGGGTTACCACCACCATGGACCCGCAAACATCTACCACTGATATCCTGTCTTACAGCGACCTGGTTGAATCGGGCGCCATGGTGGGTCCGCGGTTGTATTCAACAGGCCCCGGTGTAGGCTTCTGGACCTACAATGTGAAAGATTCCGCACAGGCCGAAGACATCCTCCGCCAATACAGCAACTACTACCATACCCGCTATATCAAAATGTACCTGACGGGTAACCGCCAGCAGCGGCAATGGATCATCATGGCGGCGAAAAACCAGGGACTGCATCCCACCACCGAAGGCGGACTCAACTACAAGCTTAATATGACCAACCTGCTCGACGGTTATCCGAGTCATGAGCATGCCATCCCCGTTTATCCGTTGTATAAAGACGTGATCAATACTATTTCGAGTGCGAAAATGGCGGTAACGCCCACCCTGCTTGTTTCTTATGGCGGCCCTTTTGCCGAGAACTATTTCTGGGAAACGGAGAACCCTTACCACGACCCCAAAATGCAATACTTCATGCCTTATGAAGAGCTGGCCGGCAAAACCCGCCGGGTAGGAGGCTGGTTTATGCCCGAAGAGCATGTATTTCCCAAACATGCAAAGACGATGAAAGCGCTGGTCGATGCCGGCGGACTGGCGGGTATCGGCAGCCATGGCGAGTTCCAGGGGTTAGGTTATCATTGGGAGATGTGGGCCGTGCAAACAGGCGGGCTGACACCGCAGGAAGTGTTGTCGATCGCTACTATCAAAGGCGCTACGGCGCTGGGATTGGATAAAGACCTGGGCTCGCTGGAGGCGGGTAAGCTTGCCGACCTGCTGATACTCGACAAAAACCCGCTCGAGAATATTCGTTATACCAATAGCGTGTACCGCGTTATGAAAAACGGCCGACTTTATGATGGAAATACCGCCAATGAAGTGTATCCCGCCAGCCGGGTGCTCAACCGCCGCGATATCAGC
>JAKPBL010000404.1 GCA_029778965.1 Bacteroidota bacterium | reverse complement strand
GGCGCGTGCGGCGGCGGCGGCATAGTCATCGCCAGGCGAGGCGAAAATAACGGCCCGGCTGGCATTCACCAGCAGACCCAGGTCTTTATTGCGGGCTTTGGTTGCTATTTCATGCAGGCTGCCGCCCTGGGCGCCTACGCCGGGCACCAGGAAAAAATGATCGGGCAGCCGCTGCCTGATCGTCACGAATGCATCGGCCTGGGTGGCGCCCACCACAAACATCAGGTTATCGGGGTTTCCCCAGGTGCTGACGGTACGCATCACTTTTTCATACAGTAAACCATCACCCGTTTGCTGCAGCTCAAAATCAGCGGCGCCACTGTTGGACGTGAGTCCCAGTACGATGGTCCATTTACCGGTATGCTCCAGGAAAGGTTTTACACTATCCGCTCCCATATAAGGCGCCACGGTAACCGCATCGAACCCCAGTGTATCGAAAAAAGCCTTTGCATACTGGCTGCTGGTATTCCCTATGTCACCCCGCTTTGCATCGGCGATGGTGAAATGAGTAGCAGGGATATGGGCTTTTGTCGCTTCCATGATCTCCCAGCCGCGGGCGCCCGCCGCTTCGTAAAAAGCGGTATTGATCTTATAGGCCACGCAATATGGCGCGGTGGCGTCGATGATGGCTTTATTGAACGCGAGAACACCGTCTTTTTGCGCCTTTAACGAGGCCGGCAGCTTGGCAGGGTCTGTGTCCAGCCCCACGCATAAAAAAGACCGCTTTGTTCTGATCTGCTCAACCAGCTCGTTCCTGTTCATGGCGCGAAATTAAAGCTTCTGGCGTAAGCCGCCGGTAAAAAGCCACCGGTTGCCTAGATGCTTCCGGTTCGGCCGCCATCGACCCTGATAGACGTGCCGTTCACATAACTGGCAGCGGGCGTGCATAAAAAGGCGGCTACGGCCGCCACCTCTTCGGGTTTACCGATGCGCCCCGCAGGAACAGATGCCGCCATCCGGCTCATCTGCTCGGCAACGCTGATGCCTGCCGCTGCAGCAAGCGTTGCCGCAAGCTGATCGAGCCGTGCTGTGCCCGTAAATCCCGGCAATACATTGTTAACGGTAATACCGTGGGCCGCCACCTCATTGCTCAGTGATTTGGCCCATGAAGCCACGGCGGCGCGTATGGTGTTCGACACCCCCAACGAAGGGAGCGGCACCTTTACCGAAGTAGATACAATGTTCACGATCCGGCCGTACCGTTGCTTTGTCATACCGGGCAGCAGCAACTGCACCAGCAACTGGTTCACCACCACGTGCTGGCGAAAAGCATTTTCGAAACTTTCGGGCGCAGCGTCGATAATCGCCCCGGCTGCGGGGCCACCGGTATTGTTGATCAGCACCTGGAAGTCGCCCAGCTTCGCCACCGTATCCCGAACGTTTTGCGGATCGGTGAAATCGGCCACCGCATACTGGTGCGAACCCGCCACAGCGGGCAGCGTAGCCAATGCCTTTTTCAACTGCTCTTCATTCCTGGCCAGCAGCACACAGCGGGCGCCCAGCGAGGCCAGCTCTTTTGCAACGGCCAGGCCGATGCCCTGGCTGCTGCCGCATACCAGGGCGTTTTTTCCGTGTAAAGACAGGTCCATTTATTTTGTTTTTGAAGAAAGCAAATCGGGGTAATCGGTAATAATGCCATCAACACCCCATTTTCTCAATTGTTCGATGCGTTTCAGGTTATTGATCGTCCACGGTACCACCTTTATTTTTTTGCGATGGCAGATGTGGATCATGTCGGGGGTTACCAACTGGTGCCAGGGACTATACACGGCCGGTTTGAACCCAAGGTCTTTGAATTGTTTTTTCATCGAACGGTGGTCTTGCGCGTCGATGAGAAGCGACACCCGCACGTCTTTGTGGTGCCGGTGAATGATCCTGAGCATGCGGTTGTCGAACGACTGTATGATGGTGCGGCCGGCTATTTTTTTATCATGCACTACCTGCATCAGCGCAGCGGCCATCACGGCCGGTACGGGATGGTATTTGTTATCGGTGAGCGGGGCGGTTTTGGGTTCTATGTTGTAAAAGGGTGCAGGCAGCCCCTTGCGACCGGCATACGCTTCCACGCTGTCGATCAGTTCCCGCAACAATGGTTTCACTGCGGGGATGGACAACTGGCGGGTGAAGCCGTCGGGCGCCCGCAAGCCGACATCGTAGGTTTTCACCGTGGCATAATCCATCGTATAGATATTGAGCGAAGGCGCTTCTTCTTTGGTAACAAAGCTGCCGTCGGGATGCGTGCTTATCTGGTAGTTGAAAAACGGATCGTGCGATACCACCAGTTCGCCATCGGCTGTCATCACCACATCCATTTCGAGCGTAGTAACGCCGAGGTCGATGGCTTTCTGCATGGCGGGGATGGTATTTTCAGGCATCAGCCCGCGGGCGCCACGGTGACCCTCCCAGTCAAATGCCGGCAGGGGTTGCGAGGCCGGTTGTGGGGTTTTGCAACCGGCGATATATAAAAGGCCTATCAGCCAACAGGCGCTGCGCATATAGTAAAATCAGGCCACCACTTCAATTACCCGGGTGGCGCCCAGGTTTGCATTTCGCATTGCGATGCTGCGGGCCGTCAGTCCCGCAAAATGTTCGAATGCCTGGCGGGTGATCATATCATCCGATTCCATGACCGGAACCCCTTTATCGCCTCCTTCCCTGATGCCCTGCACGATCGGTATCTGTCCCAGGAAGGGAATGTCATATTCTTCCGCCAGCCGTTTCCCCCCTTCCCTGCCGAAGATATAATATTTACTGCCAGGCAGCTCGGCCGGCGTAAAATAACTCATATTCTCTACGATGCCGATAATGGGCACGTTGATCTGTGCCTGTCCGAACATGGCAATGCCTTTTTTCGCATCGGCAAGTGCCACATCCTGCGGCGTGGTCACTACGATCACACCGGTCACCGGCACGGTTTGCATCAGCGTAAGGTGAATATCGCCGGTGCCGGGAGGCATGTCGATGATCAGGTAATCCAGCTCGCCCCATAATACATCTGTCACGAATTGCCTGATGGCCGAGCTGGCCATGGGGCCGCGCCATACAACAGCGTTTTTTTCGTCGACCAGCAGGCCGATGCTCATCAGCCGGATGCCGTATTTTTCAAGCGGCACGATCAGTCCTTTTTCTCCCTGCTGCGTCATTTTCGGGCGCTCGCCGCGTACGCCGAACATAATGGGCACACTGGGCCCGTAGATATCGGCGTCCATCAATCCCACGCGGGCGCCGCCTTTCGATAAAGCCAGGGCGAGATTGGCTGCCACCGTACTTTTTCCCACACCGCCTTTGCCGCTTACCACCGCGATGATATTCTTCACGTTGGGCAGTACCGCGCCATTGTCTTTGCGAATGGTGTTCGTATTGGAGGCGAAGTCGACGGTTACTTTCGCTTCTTTGTTCACCAGCAGGCGGATGGCGTTGACCGCCGCATTTTTCATCATGTCTTTCATGGGGCAGGCCGGCGTGGTGAGCACCAGGGTGAACCGTACTGCATCTCCATCGATCGCCAGATCGCGCACCATATTCAGGGTTACAATATCATTGCCAAGGTCGGGCTCCTGCACATTGCTCAGCGCACTCATTATGTGCTCGCGGGTCATACTCATCGCCGGTTTAATTTTAGTG
>JAKPBL010000104.1 GCA_029778965.1 Bacteroidota bacterium | reverse complement strand
CCTTTCGACGTAGTGGGATGGGACGGATGCTGTTATCCCTTTGCTCTTTCAATCCACGATTTTGAGCCGATCACCGGCAGGGTGCACCAACCACCGCCCGTGCACCAGACCTTTGAAGCCAGGAATTTCGTGGTCTGCTCTTTTGTGCCAAGGCTCTTTGATTACCATCCCGAAGCCATTCCCGCGCCCTATAACCACAGCAATATCGACAGCGATGAATTGCTTTATTATGTGGACGGCGATTTTATGAGTCGTAAGAATGTAACCCGGGGAATGCTTACCCTTCATCCGGCCGGCATTCCGCATGGCCCGCACCCGGGCGCCGTGGAAAAATCCATCGGCGCCAGAGAAACAAAAGAACTGGCGGTGATGGTTGACACGTTCCATCCTCTTCAACTGACAAAACAGGCGGTGGACATTGAGAACCCCGACTATACCATGAGCTGGGCTGAATAAAATTACAATTATGAAACTGGTCACTTATTTAAGCGGCAACGAAGAAAAACTGGCCGTACTCTCCGGCAGCCGGTTGTACGACATGGCGGCGCTGCATGCTTCACTGCCTTCCACGATGGAAGCTTTCCTCCGGGGCTGGGATGATTTTTACCCCTTGGCTGTACAAAGCAAGCCGGCAGGTGCTGGAATACCTCTTGACGATGTAAGGTTATGCTCACCTGTACCTCACCCGACTTCGCTGCGCGACGGATATGCTTTTCGCCAGCACGTAGCAGCCGCCCGGCGAAACCGCGGCGTCGATATGATCGAGGCCTTCGATGTGTTTCCCGTTTTCTATTTCGGTAACCACCAGGCCGTGCAGGGACCGGGCGATATCCATTGCATGCCCGATCACTTTGAAAAGCTCGATTACGAGCTTGAATGTGCTATTGTAATATGCAGGCAGGGCAGGGATATCCCCGCGGCAGAAGCAGACAGCTATATCGGCGGATTAATGATCATGAACGACATGAGCGCCAGAACCCTGCAGATGGAAGAAATGCAATTGAGCCTGGGGCCCGCCAAAGGCAAGGACTTTTCCACCGCGCTGGGCCCCTGGCTGGTAACCCCCGACGAGCTACAGTCGCACGAAACGCCCTGCAAGCCCGGCCACACCGGTACATCCTGGAACCTGGAGATGACAGCCTCCATCAATAACATTGCATTGAGCAAGGGCAATCTATCTGATATGGACTGGACCTTTGCCGAGCTGATCGAACGGGCCAGCTACGGGGTAACCCTTTATCCCGGCGATGTAATCGGAAGCGGCACGGTCGGCACCGGCTGCCTGCTGGAGCTCAATGGCACCGGCAGGCGTGAAAACCCCGGCTACAAAGAACAGTGGCTAAGACCGGGTGATGAGGTAGAACTGGCGATCACAGGACTGGGAAAACTGCGTAACAACATTGTATCACAACCCACCCGCTGGAGCATTCTCCACCAAAAGAAAACCAATGCTGCTTCAACTGCCTGAACTGACTGTCGCCATGCGGCAGCAATGGCTGCAGCACGCCATCGCGCCGCGCCCCATCGCGCTGGTAAGCTCCGTTAATAAAAAAGGAGAACCCAACCTCGCGCCCTTCAGCTTTTTCAACATGGTATCGACAGAACCGCCGCTGGTGGTCTTTTCGCCCGCCCGTCGCGTGCGGGATAACAGCACCAAACATACCCTCGACAACCTCATGGAAACGCGGGAAGCGGTGATCCACGTGGTAACCTATGATATGGTGCAGCAGGCATCGCTTGCTTCCTGCGAGTACCCGGCGGGGGCAGACGAATTCATAAAAGCCGGTTTTACCAAAGAGCCCGCTACGATGGTAGCGCCTGCCATGGTGAAAGAAAGTCCCGTAAAGCTGGAATGCAAAATCATACAGGTACAGGCACTCGGCGATACAGGCGGTGCCGGCAATCTCGTGGTCGCAGAGTTACTCTGCATGCACGTAAACGATGAGATACTGAATGCCGAACGCACCTGTATTGACCAGCAAAAAATAGCGCTGGTGGCAAGATTGGGCGGCGACTGGTATTGCCGCGTTGACCGGTCGAACCTTTTCAAAGTGCCCAAACCCAACACAAAGCTAGGAATGGGATTCGACGCACTGCCGGAAAACATCCGAAACAGCGATATCCTTACCGGTAACCACCTGGCGCAGTTGGCAAATTTTGAAGCCATCCCCACGCGGGACAATGATTATGCGCACGCGATGCTTAACCAAGGGCTACAAGCCGCGGAAACGAAGGAACAACAAAAAACGCGGGTGCATACGGAAGCCATGCGGCTGATCGACGATGGCAGAACGGAAGAGGCGTGGCAGGTGCTGATGATATATCAAGAATATATGCGGTTGTAACGTTCTGTCAGCAGTTGCCTGTAGTTTTCCCGGCAGGCTTCTGCAAGCGCCTGCCCCCGCTATCTGACGGGCGGAAAGGCCTGGTACGCCCTGCTTCTTTCCATAAACTGGCTTTTGAAAACAGGGAGCCAATACCGGGAATGTGTTGATTTTCTGCACTGACTGTTTAAACAGAAGAACCAATTGAAGCGGGGTCTTTACAAATTTAGTTTTTGCTTTCGAGGCTTCTCATAAACGCAATGATATCTTCTTTTTCGCTTTGAGTAAGTTGAAGGTTTTCGTCGGGAAGCGTTTGATTCGGAAGATCTATTCCCAGGCCCGTGGCGCCTCCGTTATTGTAAAATTCCATTACCTGGTCCAGCGTCTGGTATATGCCGTTATGCATATAAGGCGCCGTTTTATCAATATTTCTGACAGTGGGAACTTTAAACGCATGTTTATAGGAATCGACCCCGATCACATCGTAATAACCCAAATCAGGGTCGAGCGTAGAATCGGCGAGCGATACGGGCACACCCAATACCTCCGTTTCGCTCGTCACGTACTTGGGTGGTGTAATCCCGTTAAACAACGGAATAAAATGGCAGGTGGCGCATTTCGCTTTGCCCATAAACAAATTAAAGCCTTTCAGTTCCTGCGCCGACAATGCCTGCTCCCTGCCCTGCATATATTCATCAAACCGGCTGTTGAGCTTTGTCAAACTGCGCACATACGCGGAAAGAGCGTTGGTCACCTCGCTGGAACGGATGCCCTTTTCAAGGGTTGCAGGAAATGCTTTTGCGAATAACGACCGGTATGTTTCGTTTGCAGAAACATATTTAATGATGCTGTCCATCGAACCATCCATCTCCATTTTGTTGCTGATCACGTCACCTGTCTGGTCTTCCAGTGTCAAGGCCCGCATATCATAAAAATAATTCGACTGCAAGGCAGCGATGAGCAGGGTGGGCACATTTCTGTTCAGCAGTTTGGCAGGATTATGAATATCCGCTTGTTTAGCGAGCCCGTCTGTAAAAGCCAGCTCGGGGCGATGACAGGAAGCGCAGCTCCGGGCGCCGTTACCCGACAACGATGCGTCGTAAAAGAGCTTTTCACCCAATGCCGTTTTGGCAGGGGTAGTATGAAAACCGGGACCTGGCGTAAACGCATCCACATTGAAGGCATCCGGATCAAACAATGTACCCGCATCCTGCCGCAACATCCGGTTGTACCTGATTTTCGGGCCCGGCAGGAGATTTTCCAATTGAGCGATCTCCCTGCTGATCTTATTCGCGAAACGGGTAATGAACACCGCCCGATCGAACGACATAAAGTCGCGATGATGCTGCAAATATCCGATGGCTGTATCCAGGTCAGGCAATAAGGCCGTTTTGTTTTTATTGGTATAGAGAAAAAGAACATCCC
>JAKPBL010000390.1 GCA_029778965.1 Bacteroidota bacterium | reverse complement strand
AGGGAAACCACCGACCGCCTGGCCTCGAGAATACGACGCCCCTGGTTCATCACCACTTCGTCGCGCCCGCGGCGTAAAAAGCCCAGTGCAAATGCCTCCTGCGCCGAAGTGGCCACCTTGGCGGTCGCTACGGTGAAGAAACGGTTCTTGAGAGGAATGGTCTCGGGCTCGTCTTCCTGCACCTCGTCGGCTGCACGCAGGGCGAACTCTTTTGTGCCGCCACCGCCAGGTATCAGTCCCACGCCCAGTTCCACCAGCCCGATATAAGTTTCGGCAGCCGCGCACACTTTATCGCAGTGCAGGCTGAGCTCGCAGGCGCCGCCGAGCGTCAGGGCATGCGGCGCTACCACCACCGGTATCGATGAATACCGGGCGCGCATCATCGTTTGCTGGAATTGTCGCACCGCCATATCAAGCTCGTCGAATTCCTGTTCAATGGCGAACATGAAGATCATGCCCACA
This sequence comes from Bacteroidota bacterium, assembly GCA_029778965.1. GTDB lineage: Bacteria > Bacteroidota > Bacteroidia > Chitinophagales > Chitinophagaceae > Flavihumibacter. Next base: position 3,439 of record JAKPBL010000390.1, on the reverse strand, counting down.
TTGGCGCCGGCGCTGAAATTGGTGCTGTCGTTCGCAATGACCAGTCCCTTGTATTTTTCTTCGGCCAGCGAAATGGATTTCTGGATGCCCTCCAGCACTTCACCGCCAATAGTGCCCATCTTGGTATTCCATTCCAGGCCGATCACGTCGTCGCCGATATGATAGGTTCTGCAGGCGGCATTCTTCCAAACGGTCTGGTCCTCGAAATTCTTCATCACAATGAAAGCGTCGGCGCCGGGCATACCCTTGTACGACTTTGTACTAACGTCGTAGTATAACCGCTTTCCTTTTTCAACTTTGTAGAAGGATTTTATGCCGGCGGCCAGCATCTCGTCCACCCAGGGCGCTACGGTGTAACCGGCCTGCTTCATGGCCTGTACGGTTTTCTCCACACCCAGCACATCCCAGCTTTCGAAAGCGCCGATCTCCCAGCCGAAGCCGGCCATCATGGCATCGTCGATGCGGTACAGCTCGTCGGATATCTCCGGAATGCGATGGGAGATATAAGAAAACAACCCGTAATGGAAGAGGCGGTAAAACTCGCCCGCCTTATCGGATCCGCCAACGAGCATGGGTAACCGCTGCCGCAGGTCGTCGACCGGTTTGGTGGCTTCGAGGGTGGCGAATTTCGGCTTCACCCGCGGGCCATATTCCATGGTCTTCAGGTTGAGCGTCAGGATTTCTTTTTCGCCGCCCGCACCTTTTGTTTTTTTGAAAAAGCCCTGGCCGGTTTTATCGCCCAGCCAATTGTTGGCGACCATTTTATCGAGCCAGGCGGGGATGGCGAAGATGCCGCGCTGTTCGTCGTGCGGACAATTTTCCGCCACGCCATTGGCAACCTTTACCAGCGTATCGATGCCGACCACATCGGCCGTACGGAAAGTGGCTGATTTCGGCCGGCCGATCACGGGACCCGTCAGCGCGTCTATTTCGTCGATGGTCAGCCCCAGCTTGTCAACCAGTTGGAAGATGGACATGATGCCGAATACCCCGATGCGGTTGGCGATGAAAGCCGGCGTGTCTTTGCACAACACCGTGGTTTTGCCAAGCTGCAGGCTGCCGAATTGCATAAAGAAATCCACCACCGCGCGATCGGTATCAGGTGTGGGGATGATCTCCAGCAACCGGAGATAACGCGGCGGGTTGAAAAAGTGGGTGCCGCAGAAATGCTTTTTGAAATCATCGCTCCGGCCCTCGGCCATCAGGTGAATGGGAATGCCCGATGTATTGGAAGTGACCAGGGTACCGGGTTTGCGAAACTGTTCCACCTGGTCGAAAATAATCTTTTTGATATCGAGCCTTTCCACCACCACTTCAATGATCCAGTCGCAGCCCGCGATGTCTTTCATGTTATCGGTGAAATTACCGGTCGTGATCTTTTTCAGCGCGTCGCTGGTATAAAGTGGCGAGGGGTTCGATTTTACGGCCGCCTGCAACGCATCGTTCACCAGCTTGTTCCGAAGGTTCTTATCGATGCTGTCGGCAGCTTCTTTGGGCACCATGTCGAGCAGCAATACCTGGATGCCGGCGCCCGCGAGGTGACAGGCGATGCGTGAGCCCATAACGCCGCTTCCCAGCACGGCCGTTTTACGGATGGTTCTTTTCATATAACAAACCAATTAGTTAGTTAAACAACTAATTATAACAAATCTACAGAAAAAACGGGTTAATCTTCCAGCAAACTGGCGGGCAGGCGAAGGGTTTTCATTTCACGCCGGTATTTCTTTTCCACCTTTTTGTTGCCTTTTACGCCCATGGTGGTGAGCAGTCCGCTGGCAGCAATCTTGCCCCAGTAGTTGAACGTTGATTTATTGCGCACCCGTTCGCGAAATACCAACCCTGTTTTGTTGTTTTTGTCGCGCAGGAATGCATTCGCCGCCCAGCTCAAAAATTTCCGTTTGCGCGATTCGCGGTAAAGGCCCATTTTCAGTTGCCGGTATTTCATGTCCATTTTGCCGTAGGCCAGGTAGTCATTGCCTTTTACGCGCAGGTTGAGGGTGTCGATGACGCCGCGTTCGACCTGCACGCCGAAGAGGGGGGTAAGCAGGGGAGAGAGAGCGCTGAAGGGCAGGGGCCCCATGCGCGTGAAGAGGTAGAATCCTTTCAGGCTGTCGGCATACGACTCCGAAAAGCTGAAACGCAGGTCGCCTTTGTCCATCAGCCGGGTATGGGCGGTAATGCGCAGGCTGTCGGTGGCGCCGATGTCGTAATTGCGTGCATAGCGTATATTGGCGTTCAGGTCGCTGAACCAGATGCTGCCTTCGTGGCCGGTTTTGTCGCTGATCTCGTTGTAGCGGATATGGGCATTGTCGAGCACAATGCGGTCGGCATTGACCATCAGCGGTATTTTCGCCAGCGCGCCGGCCAGCAGCGGCCGGTATGAAACGGTATCGGCCGGAAACCGTTTGTCGCGCTCTACCAATAAGCGCATATCCCTGAGCGTTAGCTGGCCTATTTTCCAGGCAGTGTCGATCACCAGGGGAATCATTTCGTAATTATTGATCTCGCCGGCGCCGGTATGCAGTTGTATAAAATCTTTCTGCACGCCGGCGGCGCGGAAAAAACTGTCGCGACTAAGCGAGGAGGTCCATTGTAAACTATCGAACCGGATCTGTTTTTGACCGGCATCTACCGTAAGGCCGCCGGCTACTACGGTTCGGTCGGCTTTCCGGTAATACAGTTTGCCCATTGCCAGTTGCAGGTGCGGCAGGCTGGTGAGCATGCGTTTGAGCGAGTCTTTGCTGGTATTGAGCCGGAAGCTTTTGTTGAGCGCGCCGCTGATATCATGCAGGGAAATATTCTTCCGTCCGTCGTCGATGTCGAAGCTGCCGCCATTGATCTCCAGCTTTTCCAACTGGGTAATGACCGGCTGATGAGGCGTCAGTTGCAAGGGGCCTGTCGACATGGTGACCGACGGCAATACCAGCTTGAACTTTTCCTGTACGGAGAACAGTTCCCGCAAGTCGATATCCAATCCCTGGGTGCTGACCTGTTCCGGTGCGATATGCAGCCGATGCACTTTGATGCTGCCGCCGTTCACCGAGGCGAGCTCTTTTGTTTCCGTATCGGTTTCACGGCTGAGGTGGATCTGGGGTTCAATAAGCTGGATGGTAGGCAGATCGACCGGATTCTTTTTTTTCTTTGCATTCGCTTCCGTACCGGTGCGGGCCAGCAGCACGGCCTCGATCACGGGATTGTTGATTACCACCTGGTGCAGGCCGGGCAGGATGTCTTTGCTGTTGTGGATAGTAAACTGCAGGTGCGTGGAGGGTACCTGCAGGCTGGCTTTTACGCCCGGGCGATCGATCGATACCTGCGCCTGCTCGATGCTTGTTTCTTCATGGTTGCTGACCATGTACCTGCCGGTGGTTGCGGTAATGCCGCCGATACCGAGCTGCAATTGATTGCCGGTGAGGCGAAGGCTGTCCCAATGCCAGCG
>JAKPBL010000384.1 GCA_029778965.1 Bacteroidota bacterium | reverse complement strand
CCGCGTGAAACCAAACGAAACAAACCCTCATCCAGAAAGACCATAGCGGTCTTTCTTACTACAATACGCCGAACTTACCTGCCTGGAAATCTTTTATCGCCGCGTGAATTTCTTCCTGCGTATTCATCACGAAAGGGCCATAGCTCGCAATAGGCTCGTTGATCGGTTCGCCGCTCATCAGCAGCACAACCGCATCGGTGGAGGCGCTGACAGCAATTTCTTCGCCCTGCTTGCCGAACAATACAAAACTGTGCACAGGCGCCGCTTCATCGTTAACGGTAACCTCGCCGCTGATCACCAGCAAGGCGCTGTTGTGACCGGCAGGAATAGCAGTTTGCACCTGACCGCCTTTATTTAACCGGATATCGAACAGGTTTACCGGTGTATAGGTAGCAGCGGGCCCGGATGTTCCGTTGAAAGTACCGGCGATTACCCGTACGATGCCGGCATTGGCTGGCAAAGACACCTTTCCCATTGTACCGGCGGTCAGCGCCTGGTAGTGCGGTGTTGCCAGTTTATCTTTTTTGGGCAGATTCACCCATAGCTGCACCATCTCGAAGGGGCCGCCTGTCCTCGAAAATTCCGTCTCGTGGTACTCCTTGTGTAAGATGCCTGCGCCGGCGGTCATCCACTGAACATCACCCGGGTGTATGATACCGTGGTTGCCCGAGCTGTCGTGGTGCTCCACCGCACCTTTATAGGCGATAGTGACCGTTTCGAAGCCTTTGTGCGGATGCACGTCCACCCCTTTTACGCGCGCCGAGGGACCAAAATCATATTCAGGATTGAAATCGAGCAACAGAAAAGGACTGATCCTTTGCTGGGTTACACCGGCAGGGATATAATTGAACACCCTGAATCCGTCGCCCACCATACCGGGCCTGGCCGGTTTTTGTATGATTTTTTCGATTTGCTTTTTCATAATTACCTCCGATTTGTTATACAAAGCTATCACCGGCGCCGGGAGCTATCCAATAACCTGTATTAACCGGAAAACTTAATCCAGGTTAAGACAGGCGCCATTCACGACGGGTTGTTTAGCTGGTTGAGCATTTTGCTCAGGAATTCAGGTGTTACGCCTATATAAGCTGCTATATGCTTTTGCGGCAACTGGAGGATCAAGCCGGGGTATAAGCGGCAGAAACTGGCATAGCGGTCTTTTGCATTCTGGCTCAGGCTGCTGACAAAACGCTGCTGGTAAGCCGCCACCGCGTTTTCTGCCAGCAGCCGGAAATACCTTTCCAGCGCCGGTATTTTCTGGTAAAGAAGATCGATGTCTGGTTTGGATACCTGCCATATTTCGCTGTCTTCAATGGCGTCGATATAAAGATTGCCGGCCGTTTGGGTGAGCAGGCTCTGCATGTCGCTTATCCACCAGCCTTCGGCCGCAAACTGTATGATATGTTCAAAACCGTTGGCATCGACCGAATACAGCCGCAATATGCCGCTCACTACAAAAAAAGAAGACTGGTTTACTTCTCCTTCCTGCAGCAGGAAATGCTTTTTTTTCAGCTTCCTGCGCCGCATTGCCGCCAGCACCGTTTTTCCTTCTTCTTCGGTTAGTGTAATATGCCTGCGTATATGTTCCAGTAAAAAATCTTCCATATTTTCTGCGGTTTTTTTCTCATGGTAGAGGGTTTCTGACCACACTATTCCCACCGGAACCGCACCGCCGCGTTTTTCTCATCGGAAGCAGACAACCTGATCTCATACTTCCGCTTACCCGCGGTTACCACCATCAATGCCGTATTGGGAGGAATGCTGCCCAGGTTGTTCGCATACATCACCAGTTCATAGTCGGTGTCTTTTTCCAGGTTCACGGTAACGCGCAGGGGCTTATCGGTTAGCCGTTGCCGGTAGAGCAATATGCTGTTGTTCAGGAAAACCGTTACGGTATCATTGTCGATCTCCGCATTGTCGTAGAGGTCGATAGTAATGGTGGGATTTTGCAGTTTCAGCGAGCCGAATAACTGGTTCTCGCGCTTTTCTAATGAGGGAG
>JAKPBL010000315.1 GCA_029778965.1 Bacteroidota bacterium | reverse complement strand
CAAGCGCCTCCGATTTCCTGGATGCTTTGTTCATGGCGCCAAATTTAGCGGAAAAAAATATGCGCGCCGTGCCCTCAGGCCGTTGACCCGAACAATGCCATCAGCCCGATGCCGGTTTCGATGGCCCGTTCGTCGATGTTAAAGGTAGGGGTATGTACGCCCGATACGATACCGGCGGCTGCATTCATGACGCCCAGCCGGTAAAAGCAGCCCGGAATTTTTTGGGAATAGTAGCCGAAATCTTCGGCGCCCATCCGCAATTCGGTTTCTTCCACCTGGCCGGCCCCCATATAATCCACGGCCAGCGCCCGGGCGCGAACATCCAGCGTCTCATTGTTATATACCGTGGGATAGCCTACGTCAATATGCAGGTCGACCTCCGCGCCCATGCCGTGTGTTACCCCTTCCACCAGCCGGCGGATCAGCGTATGGGCTTTGAAGCGCCATTCTTCGTTCATGGCCCGGAACGTACCCATCATCTTCACTTCGGCGGGGATGACATTGGTGGTATGACCGCCCTGGATCGAGGTGATCGATAATACCGAGGGCTGGAAGGGATCGCGCTGGCGGCTGGTCACCTGCTGCAGCGCTACCACGATATGCGACGCCACCAGCAGGGTATCGACGGTAGAATGCGGCGCCGCTGCGTGGCCGCCCTTGCCCCTGACGGTAATATACAGTTCATCGGCGCTGGCCATGACCATACCGCCCCTGAAACTCACTTTGCCGACGGGCAACTGCGGATGCACATGCAATCCGAAGATGGCCGAGGGCCGGGGATTCTCCAGCACGCCATCCCTTATCATCAGGCTGGCGCCACCGGGGTTTTTTTCTTCACCGGGCTGGAAGATCAGCTTCACGGTGCCCGTCCATTCTTTTCTTGTTTCGGTCAGGATCTTTGCGGCGCCCAGCAGGCAACTGGTATGCACATCGTGCCCGCAGGCATGCATGATGCCCGGCCGGGTTGACTTATAAGGAATGTCGTTCGCTTCTTCGATCGGCAGGGCATCCATGTCGGCGCGCAATGCCACTACCCGGGCCGACGGGTTGACGCCTTCAATAATACCCACCACACCTGTTTCGGCCATCACCGAAAAAGGGATACCCATGTCCGTTAGCTGGCGCTGTACGAAAGCGCTGGTCTCATATTCCTGGTAGCTCAACTCGGGGTGGGCGTGCAGGTGCCGCCGGATGTCGATGAATTGCGGCGCGTATAACGCCGCCAGTGCTTTGATGCGTTGCAGCAGGATCATCCGGCAAAGATAATGGCTAGTCCTGATCCTGGCTTTTATCGGGATTGGTCTCTATGATATCGTTTACGATATAGATATTCTGGGGGAAGTCTTTGGCCAGTTTTTTCTGGTATGCTTCCGCCTCTTTCCGGGTCAGGAAATTACCGACGCGCAGCCGGAAATAGGGCGACTGGTACAGCAGGTAGGCTTTCAGCTCGGGGTATTTTTGATATACTTTTGTTTTGGTCTCTATGGCCAGCGCGCGATCGGTGGTATTCACCACCTGTATCCGGAAGCCGGGCACATTGCTGCGCGCTTCGCGGGTGGTATACTCATTGATCTCCACCTGCTTGGCGATAAGCTGGTCGAGGCGCGGGTCTTTTTTGACCGTTACCGAATTGGTATCTGCCTGGCCATACAGGGCCAGCGTCATAAAGAAAGCAGGGACAAGTAAAAAAAACTTCATCATTTTCTTCCGTTCAAATATCCCGCCAGTTTTAGTAATCGCTTTTATCGGAGGGTGGCGCCCCGCTGATAACAGCAAGGCTGGCGCTGCAGCCCAGGCGGCTGGCGCCCGCATCTACCAGCGCTTTGGCAAAAGCATAATCCCTGATGCCCCCTGAAGCCTTGATCTTTACCGTGTCGGGCAGGTGTTTTTTCATCAGGGCCACCGCTTCCACGCTGGCGCCCTTTTCGGCGTAACCGGTACTGGTTTTCATATAATCGATGCCCAGCGGGCCCAGCTTTTCGCAGCAGGCAATGATCTCGTCATCGGTCAGTATACCCGATTCTATAATGACTTTGAGCAACTTGCCTTTATTGTGACAGACCTCTTTGATCAGGCTCACCTCTTTGGTAAGGTAGCTCCAGTCGTGCTGCCGCAGCGCGATCAGGTTGATGACCATATCCACTTCGTGCGCCCCATCTACCACCGCCAGGATGGTTTCGGCCACTTTCGCCTCGGTGGCTGAATAACCGAAAGGGAATCCCACCACGGTAGCCACTTTCACTTCCGTGGGCGCCAGTATCACGGCGGTTCGTTTTACAAAAGGAGGGGGAATACATACCGCTGCAAACCCGTGTTCGGCAGCTTCCGTACAACACTTCTCTACTTCACCGATGGTAGTGGTCGGTTTTAATATGGTATGGTCGATAAACGGGGACAGGTTCATGGCAGGGGTTAAAATTCGTACAACCGAAGTTAGTCCATTTGGCTAAATTCGGCGCCAGCATTTAAACTACGCGTATGAGAAAACTTCCCCGCCTCACGAAGGGCGGAAAATGGCCCGCTTTCCTGGCGCTTGCCCTTTCGTTTACTATCGTGCAGGCACAACCGACTTTTCCGGTGAACGGCATTGCGGAACCAAAGCAAACGACCTATGCCTTTACCCATGCAACCCTGGTAGTATCGCCCGGCGCCGCCGTGCAGAATGCAACCCTGCTGGTAAAAGAGGGCAGGATCATTGCCGCGGGCACTTCGGTGAACATACCCAAAGAGGCGATGATGATAGATTGCAAAGGCAAATTCATCTATCCTTCTTTTATCGACCTATACAGCGATTACGGGCTGCCTGCTGTTGAGCGGCCCGCCCGTGCTAATTGGGGCGCTCCCGCCCAGTTCAATTCCAACCAGAAAGGCGCTTATGGCTGGAACCAGGCCATTCGCAGCACCGTGGATGCGGTGGCGATGTTTGCGACCGATGAGGCCAAAGCAAAGTCGTTGCGCGACGCCGGGTTCGGTACGGTGCTTTCACACGTAAAAGACGGGATAGCCCGCGGCACCGGTGTGGTGGCTACCCTGGCGGGCGACAAAGAAAACAAGACCGTGCTGCGCGAAAAGGGCGCTGCTTTTTACTCATTCAGCAAGGGCTCGTCTACGCAAAGTTACCCGGCCAGCCTGATGGGTGCCATCGCGCTGCTGCGGCAAACCTTTATCGATGCCAAATGGTACCAGCACAATGCTGCTAAAGAAGGGCTGAACCTCAGTCTCCAGGCTTTTGACAGGAACCTCTCGCTGCCGCAGGTATTTGATGCGGGCGACAAGTGGGCCGACCTGCGCGCCGACAAGATCGGCGACGAATTCGGCGTACAGTTCATCATTAAAGGCGGCGGTAATGAATACCAGCGCATCAGCGATATCAAGGCATCGAAAGCGACCTATATCCTTACCCTGAATTACCCGCAGGCGATGGATGTGGAAGATCCTGCCGATGCCCGTTTTGTATCGCTCGGCGATATGAAGCACTGGGAGCTTGCCCCGGGGAATGCGGCGGCTTTCGACAAAGCGGGTATTCCTTTCTGTTTGTCAGCCGCTGATCTGAAAGACAATAAACAGTTTTTCGCAAACCTGCGCAAGGCCATCGAGTTTGGCCTCTCCGACGCCAGGGCACTCGAAGCGCTTACGAAAACACCGGCTGTTGCGCTGGGCATCTATAACGAGGTGGGTAGTCTTGAAAGCGGCAAGCTGGCCAACTTCCTGATCGCCTCGGGACCGATCTTCGACGAAAAAACCGTGATCCTGCAAAACTGGGTGCAGGGCCAGCGTTATACCGTGAACAACGACACCTGGTCGCCCGTTGCCGGTCAGTACGAACTGACGCTGAACAACACAACAAAATATACCCTTGATGTAAAGAGCGCCACCAGTGCTAAGATTGTCGGTAAAGACAGCGTCGATGCCAGGTTCACCAGCGACGGCAAGATCGTTCGTATCAGCTTTCCCGAATCAAAGGGCAGTAAGAACACCATTCGCCTGAGCGGCGTCGATAACAACGGTATCTGGCAGGGTACGGGCGACGATGCGACCGGTAACCAGGTGCTGTGGTCGGCTACACGGCTGAATGCGGGAACACCCGCCGGCGATGCCGCGCAAAAAAAGCCGGCCGGAGAGCTGGGCAAGATTACATATCCCTTTAACGGATTCGGCTGGGACAGCCTGCCTACGGCCAAAACCCTGCTGATCAAAAATGCGACGGTATGGACCAGCGAAGCCCAGGGCATACTGAAGGGCACCGATGTACTGGTGAAGAACGGCAAGATCGCCGCCATCGGTAAAAACCTTTCCGACGCCGGTGCACAGGTGATCGACGGAACCGGCAAGCATCTTTCGGCCGGTATCATCGACGAACACTCGCACATTGCGGTGCAGTCGATCAACGAAGGCGCCCAGTCGGTAACGTCTGAAGTGCGCATTGCCGATAACCTGAACCCGGAAGATATCAATATCTACCGGCAGTTGAGCGGCGGGGTGACCACTTCGCATATACTGCACGGATCGGCGAATACCATCGGCGGACAAACACAATTGATCAAACTGCGCTGGGGCGCCAATGCAGAAGGATTGAAGTTTGCCGGCGCTGATCCCTTCATCAAGTTTGCCCTGGGTGAAAACGTAAAACGTTCCAGCTCGCCGCAGAACAATCGTTTTCCCGATACCCGCATGGGTGTGGAAGAAGTGCTTGTGGATGCGTTTACACGTGCCCGCGATTATGAAAATGCCATCAGGGCGGCTTCGGCTGCCGTCGGAAAAAAAGGCGCGGCCGTTGATCCGTTCAGCGTGGTACGCCGCGACCTGGAACTCGATGCCCTGGTAGAGATCCTGAACAAAAAACGCTTCATCACCTGTCACAGTTATGTGCAGAGTGAGATCACGGCGGCCTTGCGGGTAGGCGACCGGTTCGGTTTCCCCTTCAATACCCTCACGCATATTCTCGAAGGCTATAAAGTGGCTGACAAGATCAGGGCCCACGGCGCCAATGCCAGCACTTTTGCCGACTGGTGGGCCTATAAAATGGAAGTGGTGGATGCCATTGCTTATAACGCAGGCATCATGCATAAGATGGGTATCAATGTGGCCATTAATTCGGATGATGCGGAGATGGCCCGCCGCCTCAACCAGGAAGCGGCCAAGATCGTGAAATACAGCGGCATATCGGAAGAAGATGCGTGGAAGATGGTAACCATCAATCCGGCCAGGATGCTGCATATAGACGACCGTGTGGGCAGTATCACGGTCGGTAAAGACGCCGACCTGGTGCTGTGGAGCGACAATCCCCTGAGCATTTACGCCAAATCGGAAAAGACAATCGTGGATGGCATTGTATATTTCGACCGCGGGCGCGACCGCCAGATGGCTGCCGCACTGGGCGCTGAGCGAAACCGCCTGGTGCAGAAGATGTTGGGCGAGAAGAAAGCGGGTTTGCCGGTGGCCCCGGCAAGGGCCAGCATGGAGATCATGCAAACCTGTGAAGAGCATTACCACAAGCACGGGCTGCTGGTAACGGATGCGATTGATTACGAAAACAACCAAAGCAATTAAGATGAAAAAAATAATCAGCCTTTTCATGGCGGCAGCCTTTGCTGTACCAGTACTGGCCCAGGAAACGGTTTATCCTGCAAAAGAATACAAGGGACTGCTCTTTATCAGGAACGCAACGGTACATACCGGCACCGGTGAGGTGATTGAAGGCGCAACCATCATGGTCAGCAACGGCAAGATCGAGAAGATTGCGAAAGACATGCCCATTCCGGTCGACGATGTGAAGGTATTCGATGCCAAAGGAAAACACGTGTACCCCGGATTGATCCTGGCGAACACCAACCTTGGCCTGTCGGAGATCGGGGCTGTTCGCGCCACCAACGACTATCGGGAGCTGGGCGAATTCAACCCGTCTATCCGTTCAATCGTGGCATATAATACCGATTCTAAAGTGATCAATGTCCTCCGTTCAAACGGTATTTTACTGGCCGGCATTGTTCCCGAGGGTGGCGTCATCAGCGGCTCTTCGTCGGTGGTGCAGCTTGATGCCTGGAACTGGGAAGATGCGGCTTACAAAATGGAAAATGCCATCCATCTCAATATGCCCGGGCTGATAAACCGACCTAATCCCTATGCTGAACTGGCAGGACCGGCGGCGGCCGGTGATCCACTGAAACGCGGACTGGACCAGGTGGAGCGTATCAAGGCTTTT
>JAKPBL010000308.1 GCA_029778965.1 Bacteroidota bacterium | reverse complement strand
GCGCCGCTGCCGCCGATGACGGTTATCATACCCGCCTATAATGAGGCTGCCGTGCTGGAGCAGAAGATCAGGAATACCCTCGGTCAGCAATATCCCGGCCTGGAGGTTTTTGTAGTTACCGACGGCTCTACTGATGGCAGTGAAAGGATCGCCGGGCAGTTTGCGGGTATACGGTGCTTTCACCAGGAAGAACGGCGGGGCAAGGCGGCAGCTATTAACCTGGCCATGGAGGAGGTAACGACACCGCTGGCGGCTATCACCGACGCCAATAGTGTATTGTCGCCCGGCAGCCTGCAATTGCTGGCTTCTTATTTTTCCGATACAGCGATCGGGGCTATGTCGGGCGAAAAAAAAGTGAAAGAAGAAGGAGAGGGGTTGTACTGGAAATATGAATCGTGGTTAAAAAGGAATGATGCCCGTGCGGGCTCGATTGTTGGCGCAGCGGGCGAAATACTTGTTTTCAGGGCGGCTTTGTTTGAGCCGCTGGCACCCGATACCGTGTTGGATGATTTTATGCTGTCGTTGCGGATTTGTCTGAAAGGATATAGGGTAGGGTATGAGCCACGTGCCACGGCTACCGAAACAGGATCGTTGAATATGCACGAGGAAGAGAAGCGCAAGATTCGGATCGCCGCCGGCGGCTTCCAGGCGATGCAGCGTCTGAAATTGTATTGGCGCGGAGCGCGCCAGCCGATGCTGCGTTTTCAGTACCTGTCGCACCGTGTGCTGCGGTGGACGCTGGCGCCGGTATGTCTTTTCCTGTTTTGGATAAGCAATATGCTGCTGGTGGTAAATGGGGCTGGCAGCTTCTACCGGTTTACCGCTATTTTGCAATGTTTTTTTTACGGCGCCGCTTTTGCCGGCTGGCTTGGTACCAGGGCCGGACAAAAATGGCGCCTCGTATTTTTACCATATTACTTTGTGTTTATGCATTGGGCTGTAATCAAGGGCTGGTACAGGTTTCGGCAAAAACAGCAGGGTGCGTTATGGGAAAAATCCCAGCGAAGCAGTTAAAAATACAACGTATAACCATTGATACCACCTATCGGGTATTTTCCCCCTTTTCTGATAAAAACTTCCGGAACCATTTCGCCAGACGGAAAATAATATTAATTTTATCCCACCAACAAGCAAAAGCAACCTTTCGGACCTGATTAGCATCTCCAGAAATCCTAAGAACACCCTTTGTTTACAGCAGTATGTACCGGTTCATCCTGGTATATAAAAAATTACCCGTATCTATTACCCCGTGAAGACCGACCCGTTCCAATTGCTTTCCTAATGAAAAATTGAGTTTTTACTAAAACTTAATTGATCTGGGATGAAAAGAAAGATACTCGTGATTACAGAAAGTAAAGCTATCAGGTTTTTGTTGCAGACCGTACTACATGATGACTACACCACCGTAACCGCTGCCGAGGCCGGTGAAGCCGTGCACCACATTTCCAAAGGGGAATTGCCGTCGGCTATTGTGATAGATCCCGAACTTCCCGATACCGAGCCCTGGGAGTTGGTTGAACATTTCCGCACCAGTGGCCTTTATCAGCATATTCCGATGGTGGTGGTTTCTTCCCGCAATGAAGAAGAGATTGCCCGGTATTCAAGCGAATACGGCATTGAAGCTGCGTTCAAAAAGCCATTCAATCCAATCGATCTTAAGCAAAAGCTCGACGCGCTGGTTAAAGTTCCGAACACTTCCGACCTGCAATGGTTGAAGGTGGTATGAGTTTTTAAATCCCCCCTGATATCTTACCTGAATGGAATCATCGGTTACACTAACTGCTGCTCACACTACCGGGACTTACCGACGGTATGCTGTTACCCGCGATGTGGAAACAGCGCCTGTTGCCAGGATAATTACCCGGGAGTTTTTCTATGTGGGCACCAATTCACGCAGCATTAATAACCTGGTAAATCTTTTTGATGGCGGTTACGCTACAGAGACTATCCAGAAAGCGCTCAATATACTTCGCCGCATCGAGCAGCAGCAAAAGACTGCCCCGGCGGTGTTCATTATCGACCAGTCTGTTTCCCTTACGGCAGTAGCCGAGCTCGTGGGTTACCTGCGGTCGAAAGAAGCATTTCACCTGGTACCTGTGCTGATGGACCGTATGCCGGGCGATACTGCCGGGTATGACCCCGCCTCCCTGCAACGGTATTACGACGATGTGATCGATACCCGCAAGGCCGATATCAAGCTGATCCAGCGCATCAATTTTTTGGGCAAGGTCAAAATGAAAAGCCGCTCGAAAGCGAGGGAAAAGCTCGAGTTGCTGGAACAATTGCGCGAAAAAAGTACACTGGCTTTCGGCCGCCGTCTTTTCGATATCGTGGTATCGCTGTTCGCCATCATTCTTACCCTGCCCCTGATGGCACTGATCGCTCTGGCCATCAAGCTGGAAAGCAAGGGTCCTGTATTTTACATTTCCAAAAGAGCAGGTCGCGGCTACAGGGTGTTTGATTTTATTAAATTCCGCACCATGCGGTGCGATGCCGATAAGCAGGTAGATCAGTTGAAGCACCTCAATGCTTTCGGCCAGCAGAAAGTGTTTTTTAAGGTAGCCAACGATCCCCGTACCACGCGTATCGGCAAGTGGCTGCGCAACGGCAGCCTGGATGAGCTGCCCCAGTTTTTCAATGTGCTCAAGGGTGATATGTCGATCGTCGGCAACCGCCCCCTGCCACTGTATGAAGCATCGATGCTGACCACCGACGACTGGTCGCTCCGTTTCATGGCTCCCTCGGGTATTACCGGCCTCTGGCAGATTCGCAAAAAGAACCGCCACGCCATGACCACCGAAGAGCGTATCAAGCTTGACCTGGCCTATTCACGCAAGCAGAGCTTCCTGTTCGACCTGTGGATACTGTTGCACACCCCGCCTGCGCTGATCCAGCGCGACAGCGCCTGATCAATCTGAAAAAATACCCACCATACCCAAGCCGGCCCAGCCGGCTTTTTGCATATATTGTATTGGTAGTACCATGATTTTTAACTATTTTGACCTTCCGTGTTGACCGTAATCTACATTGCAGGGCTCCTTCTTTTTATCTATCTGTTCTGTAGCATTGCTTACCTGTTGATGGTGGCCATTGCCGGAATGATGTATAAAGAAATCCTTCCCCCGGAAACAGACCAGTTTGCCCGGATTGCGGTGCTTATCCCTTCCTTTAAAGACGATCATATCATTTTACATACGGCCGAAGAAGTGCTCAGGCACAATTACCCCGCCGATCTGTTCGACCTTACTATTATTGCCGATTCCCTTCGTTCCGATACCATCCGTGAACTGCGCCGCAAAGGTATCCGTATCATAGAACTTTCGGTGCGTATGAAGGCTAAAAGCATTCATGCCGCCCTGCAGCGGATTTCTGAAGAGCAGTACGACCTGGTCATGATCCTCGACGCCGACAATATCATGAAAGCAGACTGTCTCC
>JAKPBL010000303.1 GCA_029778965.1 Bacteroidota bacterium | reverse complement strand
ATCCGAAGCCAGCAGCAACTGGCCGACGCGCTGCAGGCGACGGCTGTGTCATTCTCCGGGGAGGAATATGCGGCGTTGCAGCAGGCGGCGCCGAAACTATTGTACAAAGAACACCGGTGAGGCAGTTTGTCGCCAGCGCTGATTTTTTCCGGTAAGATTTTCTACGAACCCACTTAACATTTCGCTGCGAATCAATGGCCTGGATTTTGGGGATTGTATAGCTATAACTGTTATACATGCTACCCGCTTCCTCCCATAAGAAACTGCAGGTTCATCACCTGGCAGGCCGAAAGAAAAAACCGGCCGATCGCAAACACCCCGCCGGGTCAAAAGCCCCCGTGCTGACCAAGATTGTACCTATAAATCCTTTTGCCCGGTGGATCATGCCGCCGCGCGAAGCGCCTTACCTGAAGCCGAAGGAAAGACCCGATTGTTTCTGACACATCGTCCTAGTTCGCCAGTTTATCGAGCGCACGGGTATAATCGTACCGCAGGTCTTCATGCAGGGTATCGATCGTTTTCCGGATCTTCTTCAACTGCCCCTGGTAGAGATTGAGCAGGGCTGTGCTATTGCTGAAAGGAATGCCCGAGTTGTTCAGCAGGCGGCACCAGGCCGTTAACAATTCCACCTCGGCTGTTTTACTGCCGATATAACGAATATGCTTATTCGCCTCCCGCAACAGCTTGCGCAGGCTCTTCTTCGCATAATAAAGGCTGCTTTGATTAATGGCGGTAAAGCCCGCCTCCATATCGGCGATCACTTCCTGTATATAACCAGTGGGGTAATCGGCTTCAAACAGCATATAAGTAGCCAGCTCTTTGTTCTCTTTTTTGAATTTTACCAGCCGGAGGCACAACGATTCCAGTTGCGCGTGCGACAAGGATTCCAATGCTGACTTGATTTCGTTCACGGAGGCGGCCTTCATGCGTCAAAGATATTTTAACTTTAGCGCCATGCAAGTTCAACCGTTCCTGGAACCGCTCGGTATCCAGTCGCTCCTGCCCATGCAGGAGGCAACCCTGGCCGCCAGCCGTATCCACGCCAAACTGGTACTGCTCTCGGCCACCGGCTCGGGCAAAACCATCGGCTTTCTGTTACCGGTGCTGGAGAAGATGACCCTGGAAAAAAAAGGCACGCAATCGCTCATCGTAGTGCCCACCCGCGAGCTGGCGCTGCAGATCGAAAAGGTATTTCGCAAAATGAATACAGGATTCGGCGTTACCTGTTGCTATGGCGGTCATAAGCGGGAAGTGGAGGAGAACAATTTAAAAGAAGCGCCCGCGGTCGTCATCGGCACGCCGGGGCGACTGGCCGATCACATCCGCCGCGGTAATATCAGCACCGCGGGCATCAGCCAACTGGTGCTCGACGAGTTCGATAAAATGATGGAGTTCGGGTTCGACGAAGAGCTGTCGTTCATCATACAGTCATTGCCGGCCATCTCCTTTCGTTTGCTGGTATCGGCTACCGAAGCTTTGTCGCTGCCGGGCTTCGTCGATATGTCGCCGGCCGAGGTGCTCAATTTCCTGTCGGGCGAAACCGCTGCGGGCTTACAGCTTTTATATTGTAAGGCGCCTTCGGCCGATAAGCTGGACACGCTCTTTCAACTGCTTTGCCTCTGGGGCGGACGAAGCACCATTGTTTTCTGCAACTTCCGCGATACCGTGGAGAAAACCAGCGAATGGCTGCGCGACCGCGGACTGGTAAATGTTTTTTACCATGGCGCGCTGGAGCAAGACCAGCGCGAGACGGCACTGGCCAAATTCACCAACGGCACTGCAGATGTGCTGGTAACAACCGACTTGGCCGCCCGCGGGCTCGATATCAAGCATATCCGGTATATCATCCACTTCCAGCTTCCCGCCGACGAAGCCGCTTTCACGCATCGCAACGGCCGTACGGCCCGCATGGAAGAATCGGGCACGGCGCTGTTGCTATTGGGAGAAGACGAATTTCTGCCCGACTATGCCGCCGAAGCCACAGCCTTCACCCTGCCGGCCCATCGGGCGCCTGTTCCCGAAAAACCGAAATGGGTTACCCTGCTGGTAGCGGCGGGAAAAAAAGACAAGATCAACAAGGTGGATATTGTCGGGTTCCTGACCCAAAAAGGACAACTGAAAAAAGACGAGGTGGGGCTGATAGAGGTCAAAGATTTTCATGCCTTTGTGGCCGTGCGCCGGTCGAAAGCAAGCTCCCTGCTGGCGATCGTCAAAAATGAAAAGATCAAAGGGCGAAAAGTGAAGATCGATTACGCAAAATGAACAGTACGCGTCTGACGGGCTGCCATAAAAGCGAAGGCCGCCTTGATGGGCGGCCCTCAACCTGGTTTTTATCTGCTAGTATCTTTTTTAAAATTACCAGCGCGAAAATATTGTGCAAACAGCATAAGCCGGGCACCTAGTTGCTAACAGCCTGTGAATATCACAGGAACAGTTTCAGCATGCGCCTGCTTTGCAGTTCAGAATCAGCCTCGTCGAGCATGCCATTCAGCTTTTGTAATTCAGTCAGGCTGAACATCATTCGCATCCCTTCGCAGGGTGTGGGAAGTACAATGTTTTTCAACAGGTGGTCTTCCTCATCGGCATGTTCTTCTTCTATCTCTCTCAGCCACGATACAAAGGCGGGATAATCTTTTTCCCGCAGCGTTAGCACGATATTGCCAAAAGCAACCTGCAGGTGATTACACGCGCTGCAACGCAATACATAGCCGGTATCGGTCTGGTGGTATAAACTTTCAAAAGCACACACGGTAGCTGTTATTTAAGCGTGAAACGCTCGGCAATTGACAGGATGCCTTCGCGCCAGTTGTCAAGTTCGGGCACACCTGGTTTGCGTTTGCCGAAGAACTGTACGATCATTTCACCGTTCTCGTCAAAAACCTCCAGCGAATGAATGGTGCCGTCAACCGTCGGCTTCTTTACCAGCCAACTGCTTTTGATCGCATCGAGCTTCAGGTGCAGGTTGAAGCTGGGGTCCATTACATTGATCCAGCCGGGTATCTCCACGATCTTCTCTGTCGGGCCGGTATGTATCTGGATATTGCCGCGGTTGCCGGTGAATACCATGATCTCCCATTTCTCCCGCGAAGAGGTTTCCAGCAGGCTGCGAACGGATTCATTGTCGATCTGCTGCGCAAATTCACCGGCAATCTCCAATGCATGCAGTCGTG